>NZ_DJHW01000070.1:0-52154 GCF_002433295.1 Pseudoalteromonas sp. UBA6610
CACTAAACTGTGTGCTAAGGCACGCGTAATAACGTTTAAACTATTGATTAAACACCACTACTTTAATAGTGGTGCCTCGACCCGGAATCGAACCAGGGACACGAGGATTTTCAATCCTCTGCTCTACCAACTGAGCTATCGAGGCACTTTAACAGTGCTAATTAAAAATCATAAATGATTTTTAATGCAATTCCCACTCAGCGCTATCGACTGAGCCATCTGGGCGTGCGGCGTATTAAACGAGTTTTGCCCTTACAAGTCAACTTTTTTTTTACTCTTTATAACTGTTTGAACGGTTTTCACACAACAAAGCGAGTTTTTATAGACTAATGTTTATTTATCCAACAAAAACTCACAAAAAACCTTAATTTAATCAATTAAACCAGACTAAAAACGTAGTGAATTATTTTACGTAAATGATACGATTACTGTGAAAATACGATAAGGGCTTATCGTACAAACAAATACCAATGGGAACAATCAATGCAGAGTAAATTCTCTTCGCCGGTGAAAGGCTTACTGCCGCTTTTTTTAATAATTAATATTGCAGTAACAGCGCTTGCTATTGTTGCCTTTGCGTTTTATTCGCAAAACACACAACCTGCACCAGCAGCCAAACAAAAAGTAAGTATTACGCAGCTAGCACAACAACTTGATTTACCAATGGTAGATGCACTTACTATGTATGGGCAAGGCAAGGTTCGCCAGCTACTTGAGCTTACCTCAGTATTAGATGATGAGTTTGAATATACGCTCTATCGCTTTAATGCCACCTCAGAAACCCAACTTGTATATAGCAGCACTAAACCCGCTATCGAGTCTAAAAAAGTAAATGAGCATTTAACTGAGCAAGGTATATTGCACCATATATTGCTTTTGAACGACCAGCCTATTGGTGAGCTAATAATAAAACAGCAGTTACCAGCACCGCCTTTAACGCAGCAAGACTCGCAAGTAATAGCCTATATTATTGCAATTGTAAGCGTGTTCGCCTTATTTGCATTAGCCCTACTATTTAATACCTATATAAATACTCGCTTACGTAAAAGTAGTCATTTGTTAAATGAAGAACTTCAAGCGATTACCGAAAATGGCAATTACGACAGTAAAGTAAGTGAAAAACTAGACCTAGGCTTATCTGGCGTGGCTAAAAACATTAACTTGCTGCTAGATAAAGTTAACTCGGTAATGTCTGAAAAAGAGGCTGCGCAAAAAGAGCTTCAAAAATTACAAACAGGCCTTGAGAGCGAAGTACAACAAAGAACAATTGCATTAGAGCAAGCGACATTAAAAGCACAACGCGCTAGCGAAACTAAAACGACCTTTTTAGCCACTATGAGCCATGAAATTCGCACCCCTATGAACGGCGTTATTGGCACTATAGATTTATTAAGACAAACAGAGCTTGACGGCGCGCAGCATCGTTTAAGTACTATTATCCGTGAGTCAGCGTTTTCACTATTAAGTATTTTGGATGATATTTTAGACTTCTCTAAAATTGAAGCGGGTAAGCTAAATATTGACCCTACGCCTTTTTCAGTTACTGATACGATTGAAGAAGTGGCTCGCGTGCTTTCATCTGTTGCTAAAAAGCGCAAATTAGATTTAGAGCTATCTATTGCGCCAGATATTCCAACTAATTTAACTGGCGATACAATACGGGTTCGCCAAGTACTGTATAACCTTTGTAGTAATGCAATTAAGTTCACCAGTACTGATGATAAACGCCAAGGGCACGTAAAAATATCGGTAGAAGTGGCCCATAATACGGCAGATCATTTTACGCTGCGTTTTTGCGTAACCGATAACGGCAAGGGCATGACCCAAGCGCAACTGCGAGAAATATTTAACCCGTTTGTGCAAGCCGAAAACTCAATTACCCGTGAATACGGCGGCACTGGTTTAGGGCTTTCTATTTGTAAAAGTTTAACCGAGCTTATGCTCGGTACTATTAATGTAACTAGCCATGCAGGCATTGGTAGCGAATTTACCGTTGAGCTTCCATTTGGTACCTCAGGAAAAATTAAGTACGCACATAAAAATGCGCTCAATGGCAAACATGTAGTGGTAGTGAGCAATCATTTAGAGCGCGAAAAAGCAATGTACCGCTATTTATCGTTTATGGGCGCTAAAATTACCTACGTGCACAACCAGCAAGAAATAGAAGCTCAACAAGAGCAGCACGACATTATATGGGTTGTCGATGGCATAGATGATATGGAAAAAGTTAACTCTTTACTGCGTCGTCTTATTTACTCACTTGAAGATAATAATCAACAAGTAGTGGTATTAAGTAAGCTTGATGAAGCCGCTATAAACCATAAAAATGTATTTTATATTAATGCCTCACCGCTGTGTAAATCTAACTTTATGATGTCGATATTGGTAGCAGCAGGCTTGCATCAACCTAAACAAATTAAAAAAACAAAAACACTCAACAATTATTTAAATGTTGAACAAGCACGCGATGCCAATAAACTCATTTTATTAGTAGAAGATAACCTACTAAACCAGCAAGTTTTAACCGACCAACTGCATATACTAGGCTATGGCGTTGAAGTAGCAAATAACGGTGAAGAAGGTTTAGATATGTGGCGTCAAAACAATTACTCGCTCATATTAACCGACTTACATATGCCAAAAATGTCAGGTTACGATATGGTTGAAAAAATTCGTGATGAAGCCGAGTTGTTAGACTCTATAGACGCTCAGCCCTATATTATTGCGGTTACTGCCAATGCGCTCAAAGGTGAAAAAGAGCGTTGCCTGGCGGTAGGTATTAATGACTTTATTACTAAGCCTATAGAGCTTAATGCCTTAGAAGATACCTTAAAGCGCTGGTATGATAAGCATAATAAAGACCAAACTGTTGTCATTCATCAAAAACCTGCCATGCCTATTAATATGGACGCGGTATCTACTTATGTAAACGGCGACGAAGCCAAACAATTACGCTTTTTCAAAATGTTTTTAGAGCAAAGCCAAAGCCTAATTAAAAGTATTAATTCCGGCGTTATGGTTAATGACAGAGACGAGATAAGCAGTGCTTGTCATCAGCTCAAGGCTATCTCTAAAACTATTGGTGCAGAGGCCGTTGCGCAATGTGCAGAAGAGTTTGAAGAGAAATGTCGAAATGCAGAGCTTGATACTGATGAGCTAATAGCGCAAAGAGATACCCTTGAAATTGAATATTCTAAAGCTGCGCAGTTTTTAAAAGAGCAAGTGCGCTCAGCGAATACTGATGAAGAAACGCTATAAAATATAGCTATAAAAAAAGGGCTATATAGCCCTTTTTTTTATGCCTAAAAATTACTTTTCAGGAGGTCGATAACCTTCAATTTCTACGTCTTTGTCTTCAAACAAAAAGCCAACCATTTGCTCTTCTAAAAACGTACGGTGCTCTGGGTCCATCATATTTAAATGCTTTTCGTTAATTAGCATAGTTTGCTTATGCTGCCACTGGCCCCATGCTTCTTTAGAAATATTATTAAAAATTTTCTCGCCTAGTTCACCAGGGTATAACTGAAATCCAAGCCCTTCGGCTTCTTTTTGTAACTTTTGACAAAATACTGTACGTGCCATAATTGACTCTCTTAAGCGCTAAATGCTAATAGTTTAACCTATTGGGCTCATTTGTTTAACCAACTTTTTAGTCGGTGCGGCTAAACCCACCTCTATAGATTGATCGAGTGGGTACCACACAAGTTGTTTATCGTTTACTACATCCGGTACGTTATTAATATTAAGCACATGTGGATTTATTGTCAGCTCAAAATGCGAAAACACATGAGTAAAAGGCGTTAACTCTTCCAGCTCGGTTTTTAAGCCTTGCTGATTTAAAAATAACACCATTTCGCTGTATTCGTTAAACTCAAAAAAGCCAAACAGACCGCCCCAAATACCGCTACTTGGGCGTTTTGCCATTAAAACTTTCTCGTCATGCTGAATAATTAATTGGTGACAACTCTTTTTAGGCACCGCTTTTTTAGGTTTAGAATGAGGAAACTCTTTAACCTTACCGGCATTAAACGCACCACAATCGCTATTAAGTGGGCACGCTTGGCAATCAAAGCGACTACGAGAGCAAAGGCTGGCGCCCAAGTCCATCATGGCTTGGTTAAACTCAGTCACATTGTTTTTAGGGGTTAACTGGGTAGACAAATGCCAAAGTTGGTTTTCTACTTTTTTTACCCCATACCACCCTTCAACCATAAAATAACGGGCAAGCACTCGCTTAACATTACCATCTAAAATAGGGTGGTGCTGGCCAAGCGACAGCGATAATACCGCACCAGCGGTAGAGCGCCCTATTCCGGGTAAATCCATGACTTCTTCGAGTGTAGTAGGAAATTTACCTTGGTATTTATCTCGCACTATTTTGGCCGTTTTATGTAAGTTACGTGCCCGTGCGTAGTAACCTAAGCCAGTCCAATGATGCAGCACTAAATCTTCATCTGCATTTGCTAAAGCAATGATATCTGGGAAGCTTGCCATAAACTTTTCAAAGTATGGAATAACCGTAACAACTTGCGTTTGCTGTAACATTACTTCTGACACCCACACTTTATAAGGTGTTTTACCTAGTTGCCAAGGCAGTGTTTTACGCCCATGAAGGTGATACCACTGAACTACTTGGTTAGCAAATTTGTCTGACTGCTGTTTATTTAAATCCAACATATACTACTTTTACTCATGCTCAATAGCGGCTCAGTCTATTGCAGTTAATAAAAAGATCAAGCTATGAAGGCGCTATAACACGCTAATACTTGTGATTAGCTGCGTGGTCAGGGATAATACGCAACCATTTTTAAACACATTGTTTTTGTCAGGCCAATAATATGAGTGAATCAAGTAACAACAACCTTGAGCAAGCTAAGCAAGAAGGTAAATATATCCGCACAATTCGCAGTTTTGTAAAACGCGAAGGCCGCTTAACTAAAGGCCAAGCTGCCGCAATTGAAAAATGCTGGCCAACTATGGGGCTTGAGCATAAAAACGGCCTACTCGACTTAGCTCAAGTATTTGGCAATAACAATGATGTAGTATTAGAAATTGGTTTTGGTATGGGCAAGTCATTAGTTGAAATGGCGAAAAATGCACCGCACCTAAACTTTATTGGTATTGAAGTACATCGCCCAGGCGTTGGCGCATGTTTAATGGATGCAGATGAGGCCGGTGTTACTAATTTACGTGTATTTGAACACGATGCGGTAGAAGTACTCGCTGACTGCCTTGCAGATGAAAGCTTAACAACGCTGCAGTTATTCTTCCCTGATCCATGGCATAAAAAGCGTCATCATAAACGCCGTATAGTGCAAACAGAATTTGCTGAAAAACTGCGTACAAAATTAAAAATTGGCGGTGTTTTTCATATGGCTACTGACTGGGAAAACTACGCCGAGCACATGCTAGAAGTTATGCAAGCAGCGCCAGGCTATAAAAATCAGTCATCTACCAACGACTACGTGCCTCGCCCTGATTCGCGCCCGCTAACTAAGTTTGAACAGCGCGGCCACCGTTTAGGTCACGGCGTATGGGACTTAATGTTTGAGCGCACAAAATAATTACACTAATTTACTAATCAATAATTTGTAAGGCAAAGCCATTTATGAGCGTATTAACCAACCCAAGTTTACTGTTACTTCGTAATAGCGAAGAACTAGTGGGAAAATCTATCTTGGTGGTCAACTTTGTTCAAGATGGCTTTTTAGCAGAGCTAAAGCAGTTAAATCCTCAAAGTGCCATCACCGCATTTAGTTATAACCATGCTAATGGGGAATTTGCTAAAAAAATAAATGGCATAAACGTGTGTGTTAACCATGAAATGGCCGCCAACGATTACGATTTAGTCATTCTTTACTACCCAAAATCAAAGCCTGAAGTATTAATGGCACTTGATAATATTCGCGCCGTTATTAACGAAAAAGCACAGCTACTTGTGGTAGGCGAAAATAAAAGTGGCGTTAAATCGATAGAAAAGCAGCTCGCGGGCAAAGCGCAGTACAGTAATAAAATTGACTCTGCTAAGCATTGTATTTTGTTTTCATTTGAGCAACTAGAGAACAACCCAACCTTTGAGATTAGCCGCTACCATAAAACGTTTAGAGTAAATGTAGCAGGAGTAGAGTTTGATGCTATCAGTGTTCCGGGTGTATTTAACCACGGCGCTTTAGATGCTGGCACAAAAATGCTACTAGAAAATGCCCCGACCACTAAACAAGGTAATGTACTGGATTTTGGCTGTGGTGCGGGCTTAATAGCCACTTTTTTAGGTATTAAAAACCCAGCACTGACTTTTACTTGCAGCGATGTGAGCGCACTTGCAACTTATGCTACTGAGCAAACATTAAAGCTTAATAATATTAAAGGCGGTACCATTTTAAGTGATGGCTTAAAAAGTATTAGCGGCAAGTTTGATTTAATAGTTAGTAACCCGCCTTTTCATACTGGCATAGCGACCGACTACACAATTGCAGAAGCATTTTTATCAAATGCTAAGCAGCACTTAACCAAGGTAGGAAAGCTAAGCATAGTGGCTAATAGCTTTTTAAAATACCCGCCAATTTTAGAGGCGCAGTTTGGTAGCTTCCACACTGTGTACAAAAATAACAAATTTGCCGTTTACAGTAGCTAACTAATTATACTTAATTAGGCTAAGTGTAATTAATACTTAGCCTAACTTTCGAATAAATATCAGAATTAATTTCACTATTTCCCTTCACTTTCTATGGTTTTTGCTAAACTAAAGTTCTAAATATAAATATTCATGCTTAGGCGATGCAGCAATAATGCCAAAAAAAGTACATCAAAAAAGTATTCGAAAAGCGCTGATCAACACCATCATGCTTATCACTGCGATTTGTTTAACTTTATCGGTTTCAATTTCCACTTATATGAGTGTAAAAGAACAAAAGGAACTGATCATAAACAAGCTCGTGATCCTTTCCGATATTGTTGCTTTTGATGCCGCAGATTCATTGGTAAAAGACGACAGAAAAACAGAAGAAAAACGCCTAAAGTCGTTTGATAAAATTCCCCTTGTTAAAAACATTCATATTTACGCAATAGAGAAAACATCGAGTAAACCTGTATTTTTTATTAGCTTTAATGCTAAAAAAACCCCACCTGTTCCGCTGCGCGTAGACAGCATTAAAGAGCTTAACGAGCCAAGAGTGACCAACAACTACATTGAGCTAATAACACCTGTGCTTAATAACGAGCAGGTGGTGGGTTACGTTTACATGCGTGGTAGCTTAGAAAGCCTAGATGAATTTATAAAACAAAAAATTATTATAGATATTTTCCTTACTCTGTTTATTTTGTTTTTTGTGTACTTTATAGCGATAAAAACACAAAAAAGTATCGCTAACCCTATTGAACACTTAAGTGTATTGCTACAAGACGTATCAAAAAATCATAATTATGACGTACGCGCACCCAGCACCAGCGTAAAAGAGGTTACAGCCTTATCAAACAGCTTAAATATCATGCTTACTCGCACCCGTAAGCAAATAGAACGTCATGAAAAAGACAAACTAGAGATCAAACAGCTCAACCAGAGCTTAGAAGAAAAGGTAAGCCAAAGAACAATAGCCCTGCGCGAAGCAAACCAAGAGCTGCTTTCTACCCTTGAGCGAATGCATCAATACCAAGAACAAATAGTAGAAAACGAAAAAATGGCCTCATTAGGGCAAATGGTAGCCGGCGTAGCCCATGAGGTTAACACCCCAATTGGCCTAGGTATTACTGGCTCAACCTTGCTGCGCGATAAACTTGCCGATATTCAGCTTAGTTTTGATAATAAGTCTCTTACTTCTAACCAATTAAAACGCTTTATTGACGAAGGTATCGAAAACCTTGATTTAATTTATAGAAACCTAAATCGTGCGGCCGACCTTATCTCTAACTTTAAAAAGGTAGCTGTAATTCAAGATGACGGGATTAAAACCCATGTAAACATCCATAGGTTAATATCTGATGTGTTAATGTCGATTCAATCAGAGTTAATAAAGTCAAAGCCTAACGTAGTGATTAATTGTCCGAGTGATTTAACCATTGAAAGTAAATCTGAGCCATTACAACAAATTTTCCAACAGCTTATTTTAAACTCTGCCATTCATGGTTTTAGCAATAGCGAAAATAACGAAATTAAGTTTGATATAGAAATAACAGGCCCACAAATAAAAATAATCTACACAGATAACGGCCAAGGCGTTGATAAAAACGTCAAAAACAGGATATTTGACCCATTTGTAACCTCTAAGCGAGGCCAAGGGGCAAGTGGTTTAGGCATGCACTTAGTGTACAACTTAGTAACCCAAGCACTAGGTGGGCATATACTGTATGACCTAGATGCAAAACCCGGCGTACGCTTTGTTATTACAATTCCATAAACAGTGTTTAAAAAAAGAGTATTTATTTACGCTTTTTACTTGAATTACCATTTAATGACCTTATAGAGAGAGCATGTGATATTTCATGTTTAATTATTTAACTTGATCTAATAATTAAGCGATACAATTTCTGAACTTTATTGCTTTTGCAGTATCACATACATTGATGAAAGGTTATAAAATGATATAATTCCGTTTTGAATTTGCGCGATTATTTTTAGTACCTTTAAGCGATTGGTGGATGTATCAATTATTAAAGGAAATGGCTTCGTTTTCATAATTCAAAAAGCTGCATCCGTTATATATCATTAAACAGTAGTTTTTGCACAATGCCTTTTGGTTAGTTTGGAACACCCCTACTGTTTTATTTTTATCCAACTTGTTTTTTCTTGTTAACATTTGGGTATAATCCTATAATCTCTAGTAATCGAATTATTTAGTTAAGATTCGATTTTTTGTAAATAAAATATTCCAAAAAGGTTAATTAATAATGCAAACGCCAGTCATTCTAATCGTAGAGGATGAAGACGTAACTCGACTAAACCTCGTGAGTTTATTTGAAGCTGAAGGTTACAAAGTTATTGAAGCCATTGATGGCGATGATATGCATGACAAGCTTACAAATAATGATGACGTCAATCTTGTAGTTATGGACATCAACCTACCGGGTAAAAACGGGCTAATATTAGCACGTGAATTACGCCAAAAACGTAAAGTCGGTTTAATCTTTTTAACCGGCCGTGATAACGATGTAGACCGTATTTTAGGTTTAGAAATTGGTGCTGATGATTACATCACTAAACCTTTTAACCCTCGTGAATTGACTATACGCGCTCGCAACTTAATTACCCGTACAGCGCTAGGCGGCGAAGAGTCAGTGCTAGAAACCAACGGTGTAATTACATTTAACGGTTGGGAACTTGACGAAAACAGCCGTTGTTTAACGTCACCAAATGGTGATGCTAAGCGTTTACCTAAAGGTGAATACAGAGCGCTGCGTTTAATGCTTGATTCTCCAGGGCGTATTTTTAGCCGTGAGCAACTTATTAAGCATATGACTGGCCGTGAGCTTCGCGCTAATGACCGTACAGTAGATGTAACGATTCGTCGTATTCGTAAGCACTTCGAAAGTGATAATTCTACTTCTGAGCTAATCAGCACCATCCATGGTGAAGGTTACCGCTTTATTGGTAAAATCGACGCTTAATTAGAGTAAACCGCTTACTCTAATAATTGTAAAAACGAATGAAGGGCAATTTGTCCTTCATTTATTTTATCTGCCAATGTATCTAACCATTCTTTTAGTACTTCATCTGATTCATCAAGCGCACCGTGTTCCATCTTTTTAGCATGTAACTGTACGTCGTTTAATCCTACAGAGCCCGCAGCACCTTTAAGCTTATGCGCCACCGATTTGTACTCTTCCCTGTCGTTTTCATTTAACGCGCTTTGCAGCTCTTGCTGATATTGCGGGTTTAGTTTTTCAAATAAACCACTGCTGCGCTTAAATACTTCAAGCCCCATAGAGTTTACAAAGTCTTCAATGGTTTCAACATCAAGCACACCTGCATTAATACCCTCAAGCGCTTCTTTACTTACCGTTAGCAGCGGCTTGTCAGATTCACTTTGTTGAATATCAAACAAATCAGCCAGCATTTTATCAAGCTTTATTGTATTAATCGGTTTAGCAAGCGCCCCTTGCACCGAAATGCCTTCTAAGTCTTCTTCGGCGCTACGTACATTCGCTGTAAGCGCAACGATAGGTAATTTATCAAAATGGCTATCGGCACGTATTTGTCTTGCCACCTCATCACCATTTATATCGGGCAGTTGCATATCAAGTAGTACTAAATCTAGCTCGTCTTCGGTTTCTACAAACGAGAGTGCATCTTCACCTGTTTCGGCCCAAATCACTTCATGGCCGCGCTGCTCTAACAGGTTAGTCGCAATTTCAGCATTTAATGGCACATCCTCTACAAGTAAAATATATAAACCTCTACCTGCATAGCTTTGTTCGGTAGGCGCTACACATAAGCTAAGCGGTATGTGTACTGTAAAGCAGCTGCCTTCACCTTCTGCACTGGTTACCGAAATAGTGCCTTTCATTGCACTGACCAACGCTTTGGTTACGGCTAAACCAATGCCTGAGCCAATCGCGTTTTTACCGCTTAAATCTGGGGCTTTGTAGTACATATCAAATATGCGCGAGAGTTGATCCTCTGGGATCCCCTGCCCTGTGTCTGATATTTTAAGTTCAAGCCACGGTCCATCGTTACGCTCTTCTCGGCTACATGTGAGTTTTACCTCGCCATGCTGGGTAAACTTAACGGCATTATTAATTAAGTTCCATACCACTTGGCGTAAACGCGTTGGGTCTAGGAGTGCGTAAACATCTAATGTGCCATTTCGCTCAATTGAAAATTCAAGCTCTTTTTGTTCAGCAATTAAGCCGGCAAAGTTCACTACATCGTTAATAAAGTCTGAAACGTTAATAGAGTCGGTTGCTATATCTAACTGCTCTCGGTCTATTTTATCTAAATCTATAATATCGTTAAAAATATTACCTAAGGTTTCAGCGCTCGAAAACACCGTATTACACCAACTGCGTTGCTGCTTATTAAGCTCTGTATCAAGCAGCATGCGGGTTAAACCTACAATGCCATTTAATGGCGTGCGCAGCTCATGACTAAGCGTTGCTATAAACTTACCTTTATCCTTATAGGCTGTTTCAAGCGCTTGTGCTGCTTCTTTACGGCTGGTTATATCACGGCCAAATGCAAGCAAACCTATGTAGTCACCTTGATCGTTTATAAACGGTAATTTACGCAGCTCAAACCAACGGTTTTCACCATTAACCATATATTCAACATCAATTGTCAGCGCTTGATGCGTTTGCTCGACTTGTTTATCGGTTCTGAGTACTTCTGCTAAAAAGTAGCTAGGGAAAATCTGCTCCACTGTTTTACCAATTAGTTCAGCGCTGGTTTTGCCCATAACCTCTTCAAACATTTTATTACAGCCGGCAAACACGCCGTTGTTATCTCGGTAATAAAATAAATCGGGGGAAGAGTCGACAATAGAGCGAAGGAGCATGCCTTGCTGAGCAAGTTCTTGTTGTGTTTTTTTACGCTCTGCTATTTCGCGGCGAAGCTCTTCAATGGCGCGATGCTTGGCATGAAAGGCCATTTTTCGCTCATCTATTTCAATGTTGAGGCGGTTGATATTATCTTTTAATGTTTGATTTAACAGCTTTTCTTGTTTTGTGGCGCTGTCTAAATAAGCGTATGAGGCATCTAATTGTCTAATCGAGTTGAGTAAAATACTGATCATAAAGGGAGATACAACCGCAGTAAAAAATACCACAGCTAAAATATCAACTAAATTAACCTCACCCAGTGCCACATAATAAAACATACTCGACAATATAAGCGACACGCCTAATAAAAGCGCGTAGCACATTGCCGCGGTTTTTAACTCGCCAAAGCGAGTTATTAAACTAGAAAGTACTCGAGCCCAAGGGCTCAAAGAAGAATCGGTCATAGGTCAGTGTATCTCGTTACTAGGCATAAATAAAAAGTGCCTATTAATAGTCAAACGCATTTTGCAGCAGATTTTAGCATTTTTCTATTAGCTATATTCATGTTGTGCGACAAAAACAGAAAATTTTCATGTTTACTTTTGCCTACTTGTTAAACTCATCATTTCAGCAATAAATTATTTAGTGTAAAATGCTGCGCTTTATTATGACCAATAACGAGTAGCGCACATGCAAACCAACATGCCCGATATAGCTGATACGGCTCCCGCCTTACAAACAGGTAAGTTAGACTGGGTTGGTATGGGCGAAATAGAACTGCCATTTATTTTTGAATCGAAAGATTTAGCACCCGTTACCGTTAACGCAAAAGCGCGTGCCTTTGTTAATTTGCATAAAGAAGACGCTAAAGGCATTCATATGTCGCGTTTATTTTTAGCGCTTGATTTACTCTCAACAGAGCAACAAGTTAACCCACAAACTTTAGCTCAAGCACTCGATACCTTCATCACCAGCCACGAAGGATTAAGTGACAAAGCCCAAATAGAGTTTAAATTTGAATTACCGCTGCGTCGTAAATCGTTATTAAGCGGTAAAGCAGGTTGGAAAAACTACCCAATTACCCTAACCAGCACTATTGAAAATAGCGTAATTAGCTACGAGCTAAGCGTTGATGTTACTTATTCATCAACCTGTCCATGCTCTGCAGCACTTGCTCGTCAACTTATTCAAAATGCTTTTAGCGAAAAGTTTAACCAAGAAACACTTAATCAAAAAGATGTTTTAGCATGGCTAGGTACAACGCAGGGTATTGTGGCAACGCCTCACTCCCAGCGTTCAATTGCAAACGTTAAAGTAAAGCTAGACAACACAATTAGTGAATTTGACGTAGTAAATTTAATTGATACATTAGAAGCTGAGCTAAAAACCCCCGTACAAGCGGCAGTAAAACGTGAAGATGAGCAAGAATTTGCCCGCCTTAACGGTCAAAATTTAATGTTTTGTGAAGACGCTGCACGTAAAATTAAAGCGGTTCTTGAAAACGATAACTTTAGTGATTACTGGCTACAAATCAACCATTACGAATCGCTCCATGCGCATGATGCAGTCGCGATTGCCGTTAAAGGAATTGAGGGCGGTTACAAAGCCTAGCAGCCCTGCTGCATTAATAATAAATACATACGGTAATTAGCCATAACAACCAATTTTTAGGCACGTAAATTGCTTTACTTGAGCAGTGTCAATTTGTTGTTATGGAGTTACCGTATGGAATTCGCTTTATTATCAATTTTAGTATTAGTGGTTGGGGCCTCTGTGGTTGCGTCAAAATTTAGTGATGATGGCGGCAATCCCTATCCTTTTACCCGCAAACAAACCGTGTTTACACAGGTTGAGGGTGCATTTTTAAATCTTTTAGAGCGTGCGGTAGGCGATCAATACAAAATTGTGAGCCGCGTCAAACTCATCGATGTAATCGACTGCAAGCAAGGCCTCTCTGCTAAATCAAAACGTGCAGCTTTAGCTAAAGCTAAAAATAAGCAACTCGATTTTGTGCTGGTAGATAAAGAAAAAATGACGATAGTGGCTGCGGTTGATTTGGTTAACAACGCCAATAAAGATGGCCACAAAGCGCAGCGCGACTGGTTTGTAAACGGCGCTTTAGAATCCGCTGGCATTCCACATATTCGTATGAAAGTAAAATCAGGCTACCGCCCTTCTGAGGTGCGCGATGCAATTATGTTTAAATTAGGCAAACCTGCAGCGGTGCAATCGGCTCGTCCAACACGTAATCGTGTAAGTAAACCTGCGGTATTGTCACCTTCTCAGGCTAAAGCCCAAACCACTGCGTTAGCCGAAATTTAAAATAGAATTAAATACTCTCCTAAAAGTATTTAAAGCGAGCCGTAAAACAGCTCGCTTTTTTGTTTTTTATTGCTAACTTCACGTATAATCTACGTATTCAAACTCAGGAATCAAACACTATGAATGTTGGTATTATTGGCGCAATGGAGCCAGAAGTTAAAATTTTACGTGAAGCAATGCAAAATCCACAAGTGCTAACTAAAGCAGGGTTTACCTTTTACACAGGCGAATTAGCGGGTAATACAGTAACACTTGTGCAATCGGGTATTGGTAAAGTGGCATCAACGATTGCAACCACGTTATTAATTGATAACTTCAATCCTGACTGTGTTATTAACACAGGTTCTGCCGGTGGCTTTGATCCCTCTTTAAGTGTTGGCGATGTTGTTATCTCTTCAGAAGTACGCCATCACGATGTAGATGTAACCGCTTTTGGCTACGAAATCGGCCAAGTTCCACAAATGCCAGCAGGCTTTGCCGCACACCCAAAACTAGTTGAAGCTGCCGAGCAAACCATTGCGCAAATTAGCGAAGTAAAAACCTTAGTAGGCTTAATTTGTACGGGTGATTCATTTATGTGTGATCCAGTGCGAATTGATAAAGCACGCAGCGACTTTCCTACAATGCTTGCAGTAGAAATGGAAGGCGCATCTATTGCACAAACGTGTTTTGCGCTTAATACGCCATTTGTGGTTATTCGCTCTATGTCTGACATTGCCGGTAAAGAGTCGCCGCAATCGTTTGAAGAATACTTAGAGACTGCATCAATCAACTCATCAAAAATGGTTGTTGCACTATTGGAAAAACTAACAAAAGTTACGCTGTAAATGCTAAGCAATATTGTTCAAAACCATTTGGACTTTATTGCCTTTTTTGTGGCGCTCATTGCTGAGCGCTTTTTCCCGTTAAAAAGCTGGTATCACCCTAATACAGTATTAACCGCTATATTTAGTGCTATAGGAAAACGAGTTTATAAACCAAGTGAGCCTAAAAGTTACCTTTATTTAGCCTCCACTCTTGCCTGTGCGCTAGTTTTAAGCGTTATTCTTATTATTATTGTGTTACTGCTTGAATTTGCCTTTTATCCTGAGCTGCTCGCGGGCCTCATTTTATATTTGTGCCTAGAAAGCAAAGCGATTGAAAAAAAAGCCCTGCGTGTTGCAAAGTTAGTAAAACAAAACCAAAAATCTACCGCGCGTGAACTCGTAAAGCCACTGCTTGCCCGAGAGGTCAATAAGCTCTCAGCGCCAGGTATTATTAAAGCCTTAATTGAAAGCTTAATTTTACGAACTGCCCGTAATTACTTTACCGTTATATTTATATTTTTATTACTTGGGCCGATTGCCGCTTTAGCGTATCGGCTACTGACTTTAATGCAGCATGCTTGGCGCACCGATATTTCACCTAATAGCCACTTTTTAAAACCGCTTAAACTACTTTTGTTTATAATCGAATTTATCCCCGTACGCTTACTTGCATTAACCATTGCCGCAAGCAAAGCCAGTAAACAAAGTATGCATTATATAAAGCACTATGGCAGACACTTTTATCAAACAAATACGGGGTGGATTTTAAGTGTGTGCTCCGCCTCTATTGGCGTACAGCTAGGCGGCCCTGCGGTTTATTTTGGTAAGCGTTTTAATAAAATGCGAATTGGAACCGAGCGACTCCCAAAAGCCGAAGACGTCCCTGTGATCATAAATAGATTAAATCAAGCGCGTGCATTTTGGCTGTTAGTCATTATCAGTATTGAGATATTAAAGCTGATTTAGTGGTTTTTAGCAGCCAAAATACGCGCACAAAAAAACCAGCCTAAGCTGGTTTTTTAGTTTTAACTGCGCTTAGGCAACAGTAATGTTGGCAAACTTACGTTTACCTACTTGGTAAATAGCGGTCGTGCCTTTTGCTACTTCAAGTTTTGTATCAGTGATTTTATCTTCACCGTTAAGTTTTACTGCACCTTGCTTAATCATGCGCATTGCTTCAGAAGTACTGGCTACTAAATTAGCTTCTTTAAGTAAGTTAGCAATTAAAATACCTTCTTCTGCAATGGTAATTGTCAGCTCAGGGATTTCATCAGGTAGCGCTTTTTTCTGAAAACGTTTGATAAAGTCATCGTGTGCGGCTTGCGCAGCTTCTTCACTGTGAAAACGTGCAATTAACTCTTTCGCCAGCTCAATCTTAATATCACGCGGGTTAGTGCCCTGCTCTACGCGTTGTTTTTGCGCTGCAATTTCTTCGATTGATAAGCTGCTTAGTAAGTCGTAATAGCGCCACATAAGTACGTCGCTAATCGACATTACTTTACCAAACATATCGTTTGGCGCATCAGTAATACCAATGTAATTACCAAGCGACTTAGACATTTTTTGAACGCCGTCAGTACCTTCAAGTAATGGCATCATTAATACTGTTTGAGGCTTTTGGCCTTCTACTTTTTGAAGCTCGCGGCCCATTAAAAGGTTAAAGCGCTGATCAGTACCACCAAGCTCTACGTCTGACTCAAGTGCAACCGAATCCCAACCTTGTACGAGTGGGTATAAAAATTCGTGAATTGCAATAGGTTGTCCGTTGCCGTAACGCTTTTTAAAGTCGTCACGCTCTAGCATACGCGCTACAGTTTGATTAGCTGCAAGTTTGATCATGCCTGCTGCACCGAGGTTTTCCATCCACGAAGAATTAAACGCAACGGTGGTTTTAGCTGGGTCTAAAATCTTAAAAACTTGCTCTTTATAAGTCTCAGCATTGGCAAGTACATCTTCACGGGTCAGTGGTTTACGTGTTACATTTTTGCCTGTTGGATCGCCAATCATGCCGGTAAAGTCACCAATTAAGAAAATAACCTCATGACCTAAATCTTGAAAGGTTTTCATTTTATTAATTAGTACAGTGTGACCTAAATGTAAGTCTGGCGCGGTAGGATCGAAACCGGCTTTAATTTTTAACTTTTTGCCCGACTTTAGTTTTTCAACTAATTCGTCTTCAATTAATATCTCTTCTGCACCGCGTTTTATCTCTGCTAGAGCGGTTTGTAAATCCACTGTGTATTACTCCAAAATTCTGCCAACGAAGGGGCAACTAGATGACTTGCTACATAAGGGTTTAAAACAGATTTAAACCAAAAGCACTTATGTTGCTAACATAACAAATTTCTACCTAATTAAAACAATTTTTTATGCGAATAATGCAACTAAACTCAATAAGCTTAGTCTCACTGTGTTAGGCAATTAGAAATGGTGTTTAAACGCCGATTTTAGCGCACTTTAGAATCAGTTTAAATCGATAAACTTAAACAACTATAAATTGTCATTTTACTAACATTTGCGGGGCTTTTAGCTTTATTTACTAGTATTCGTACCTTATTACGTATATCCTGCATTAATATATATTTTATTTTCACGACAGCAGAAAAGGCACGTTATGGTTCACGTGGTTAACACGCTTCCCAAAAAACACAAATTGCTTATTCTAGGTTTGGTTTCTGCTATTGTTGGCTTAGCCTTTCTTCCTTCAGAAAAAGCGACTGCATCCAAAGACAATAGTGCAAATGCACTAGAAATTGGTAAGCGTTACGAGTTACAAGTTAAAGTTGAAGACAACGAAAAATTAACTGAATTAAATTCGCCAGAAGCAGCAGAAAAGCTGCCAGAATACGACTTAGTCGATCATCAAGTTAAAAACGGCGATAATTTAGCAATTATCTTCAAGCGTGCTGGCTTTTCAGCGCAAACGCTTCACAAGCTAATTAACACCAATGCTGAAACACGCAAACTAACTAAAATTCACCCAGGTGAAATACTTAGTTTTGCAACAGCAGAAAACGGTGATTTAGCTCAACTTCGTTATGTTATTTCAAAAACAGATACTTTGTTTGTTACCTTAAATGACGAAGGTAATTACGACACATCAATAGATAGCAAAGAAATAGAAACACTGAGCAAAACAGCCGGTGGCGAAATTTCTAGCAGCTTTTGGACCTCAGCTATTGCTGCAGGCTTAAGCGAGCGCCAAATAATGAACTTTGCTGATATATTTGGTTGGGATGTGGATTTTGCCAACGATATTCGTAAGGGCGATCAGTTTGGGCTAATTTACGAGTCGCATTATGTTGATGGCGAGTTTATTGGCACTGGTAAAATTATTGCGGCAGAATTTATAAACCAAGGCCAGCGTTATGCGGCTATTCGCCATACCGACGGCAGCTTTTATACGCCTGAAGGGCGCAGCATGAAAAAAGCATTTTTACGTGCGCCGGTAAACTTTAAGTATATTAGCTCGAGCTTTAACCCACGTCGCTTACACCCAGTAACAGGGCAAGTAAGAGCGCACCGTGGTATTGATTACGCAGCACGTACAGGCACACCGGTTGTAGCTTCGGGTAACGGTAAAGTAATTAAAGCAGGTTACAGTAAGTACAATGGTAACTACGTATTTATAAGCCATGGCACACAGTACGTAACTAAGTACTTACACCTTAACAAAAAGCTTGTTAAAACAGGCCAAAAGGTTAAACAAGGTGACAAAATTGGTACCGTGGGTTCTACCGGCCGTGTAACAGGCGCGCACCTACACTACGAATTTTTAGTAAATGGTGTACACCGTAATCCTAAAACCGTTAAGTTACCTAAGTCTGAGCCATTACCACGCTCTGAACTTGCTAAGTTTAAACCTATTGCCGAAAACTTTATTGCACAGCTTGAACGCAATCGCGAACTACAGCTAGCACTTAAGTAACGTATAAGTTATAGATACTAAAAAAGCCTTTGCAGGGTTAACCTGCAAAGGCTTTTTTGTGTTTTTTATTAATTTATTAGTTTATTAGTTCATTAATACATAAATTAGCTGTACGACTAAAGAAACCATAACCAGCGGCCAAATATATTTGCTGTATTTAGTTGCGCCATCCAACCCCATTTTACCTTGGTACTTTTCAAGCAAAGGTATCAGCACCGCTAGAGCGACAAACAAGCAAATTAAAATAACAAATATATTCATTCCTAAACCTTAATTATGGTAATTCATGGCCTTTGGCGCTTACATACAACGCATACCAATGTTCGCGACTTAACGTAACATTTAGCGCACCGCATGACGCTGCAATACGTTCAACGTTCGTTGTGCCAATAATTGGCTGTATTAATGCAGGGTGGCGTAATAACCAAGCTAAAACAATTGCCTCAGGCGTTGTATCGTAAAGTGCAGCAAGCTTATTTACGAGTATGCTGGTATTTATATCGGCTTGCGATGCATTTGTTAAATCGCCCCCTGTGTATAGCCCTTGGCATAAACTTCCCCAGCTTTGTATTTGAATATCAAAGTGGCGGCAATACTCTACACTGCCCGGTGTAAAGTTAAGATCTTTTCCATCTGCATTACCTGCATAAACACCTTCATCAACAAATTGGTGTTTTTGTAAACTTGCTTCAATTTGGTTAGCAACAATAGGCATATCTAAGGCATGTTGTAAAAAGTTCATTTGGTGCTGCTGCATGTTTGATACGGCAAAATTACGTACTTTGCCGCTTTCTTGAAGGCAGCTAAATACTTGTGCAATTTCTTCTACTTCCATTAGCGGATCAGGGCGATGAAGCATAAGCACATCAAGATAATCGGTGTTTAAACGTTTAAGTGAACCTTCAACTGACTCTTCAATCCACTTGGCCGAAAAGTCGTAACGCTTAGGGCCTTTATCATCTTCAAAGCGTATACCGCATTTAGATTGAATATACATGTGCTCGCGCAGCTCTGGTCGCTCAGCTAGTGCTTGGCCAAATACCTGCTCGGCTTTGCCAAAGGTATAAATATCGGCGTGATCAAAAAAGTTAATGCCGCCAGCTATGGCTGCATCAATACACTCGTGAGTTTGCTTTAAGTGAGCCTTAGTAATGGCGTCTTTATTCCAACCGCCGCCTAGGCCCATACAGCCAAAAACGAGTCTACTAACATGAGGTAAATATTTTGCCAAAGGGGTGTGAAGCATGATGACTATCCTTATTAGTGTGCATAGCCCTCACTGTAAACAAAAACACGTCTGCAAACAAACTTTAATACGTGCAGTTTTATAGGCATAAAAAAAGCGCAGTAAACTGCGCTAATCGGTTGGATTAAATCCTAAATACTAGCCAACAAGCGCCAGTAATATACCTGCGGCTACGGCACTTCCTAGTACCCCAGCTACGTTTGGCCCCATAGCATGCATAAGCAAAAAGTTATGTGGGTTATTCTCAAGCCCAACTTTATTAACTACACGCGCCGCCATCGGTACTGCCGATACACCCGCAGCACCAACTAAAGGGTTAATAGGTGTTTTAGAAAGCTTGTTAAGGCCTTTTGCCATAAACACACCCGACGCTGTACCAATAGCAAATGCCAGCGCACCGAGCACCAAAATACCAATGGTTTCTACAGTTAAAAACTGATCGGCCGCTAGCTTAGAGCCCACTGCCAAACCTAAAAATATCGTGGTTATATTAATAATTTCGTTTTGGGCACTGTTACTAAGCCTATCTACAACACCAGACTCACGCATTAAATTACCTAAACAGAACATGCCTACTAAGGGAATAGCCGCTGGTAAAAACATAGCGGTTAAGCTCAGTACCATTAAAGGAAATACTATTTTTTCTTTTTTAGATACTTTGCGCAGCTCTGGCATTTTAATAGCACGCTCATCAGGTGTAGTTAATGCGCGCATAATTGGCGGCTGAATAATTGGCACTAACGCCATGTAAGAATAAGCAGCCACCGCAATGGCACCTAGTAAATCAGGGGCAAGCTTAGATGCTAAAAATATGGCTGTAGGGCCATCGGCACCACCAATAATGGCAATGGCTGAGGCATCTTGTAAGCTAAATTCAAAGCCAGGTACATAGTTTAATAAAATGGCACCAAACAAGGTGGCAAAAATACCAAACTGCGCGGCTGCACCCAGTAATAACATACGCGGGTTGGCAATAAGCGTACTAAAATCGGTTAGCGCCCCTACTCCCATAAAAATTAATAAAGGGAAGATCCCCGTATCAATACCTACGTAATACACGTAATAAAGCAAACCACCTGGGTCAGAAAGCCCAGCAACCGGAATATTGGTCAGTATTGCGCCAAAGCCAATCGGCAGCAGTAATAGGGGTTCAAAGTTTTTAGCAATGGCTAAAAACAACAACAAACACCCTACCGCAATCATTATTAAGCCAGGAAACGTAAAGTTAGCAATGCCGGTAGCATGCCAAAGGTTTAAAAGACCTTCCATTAAAGCTACTCCTACGCCATCGCTATAATTGCATCGCCCGTTGTCACAGCATCACCTTCAGACACTAAGACCTCAGCCACAGTACCTGAGTGCATTGCACGAACCTCGGTTTCCATTTTCATCGCTTCCATAATAACAACCACATCGCCTTCGTTTACGGCTTGGCCTGCTTTTACTTTTACTTTAAAAATATTACCTGCCAGTGGCGCATTCAGTGTTTCACCTGATGCAACCGATGCTGATTGTGGTAAGTGCTCTGAATCTTTTAGCGTTACCTCTTTAAGCTCGCCACCTTGCGCAACCACTACATCGTAAACTTTACCGTCAACTTTAACGCTGTATTGCTCAGCGCTAACACCTTTGTTACTTGCAGGTTTTGCTGCAGGCTTAGCGTTTGCATCATCAGCACTTGGCACTGCTTCAAAGGCATCTGGGTTGTTACGGTTTTTAATAAATTTAAGGCCAACCTGTGGGAATAATGCATAGGTAAGCACATCATCTATTTGCTCATCAGCAAGTGTTAAACCTTGTTCTTGCGCTTCTTTTTGCAGCTCTGCTTCAAGCGATGCAAGCTCTGGGGCTATATTATCTGCAGGGCGACACGTAATAACCTCGCTGCCATCAAGCACTCGCTCTTGCAGTTCTTTATTCATAGGTGCTGGTGTTAAACCATACTCGCCTTTTAAAACACCGGCGGTTTCTTTGGTAATTGTTTTATAACGCTCACCCGTAAGCACATTTAGTACTGCTTGTGTGCCTACAATTTGCGATGTTGGAGTAACTAGCGGAATAAAACCTAAATCTTCACGCACGCGTGGGATCTCAAGTAATACTTCATTTAGCTTATCTGCTGCGCCTTGCTCTTTCAGTTGGTTTTCCATGTTGGTTAACATGCCACCAGGTACTTGCGCGAGTAAAATACGGCCATCAACACCTTTAAGGCTCCCCTCAAAGGCAGCGTACTTTTTACGTACATCTCTAAAGTAAGCCGCTATTTCTTCTAGCTGGTTTAAATCTAATTCGGTATCGCGGGGCGTACCTTCAACAATTGCTACAATGGTTTCTGTAGCTGAATGACCGTAAGTCATACTCATTGAAGAAATAGCGGTATCAAGCATATCAATGCCTGCATCAATGGCTTTTTGATACGTAGCTGTACTTAAACCGGTGGTTGCATGGCACTGCATAGCAATAGGGATAGAAACGGTTTCTTTTAGCCCTTTAATAAGTTGCTCTGCATCGTATGGTTTTAATAAGCCTGCCATATCTTTAATACAAATAGAGTGACAACCTAAATCCTCTAGCTGTTTTGCAAGGGTTAACCACATATCAAGAGTATGCACAGGGCTTACAGTATAAGAAATCGTACCTTGCGCGTGGGCACCTACTTTTACAGCCGCTTTAATTGCCGTTTCTAAGTTCCGTACATCGTTCATGGCGTCAAAAATACGAAATACATCTACACCATTTTTGTGGGCACGCTCTACAAACTTTTCTACCACGTCATCGGCATAGTGGCGGTAACCCAATAAATTTTGCCCACGTAAAAGCATTTGCTGTTTAGTATTGGGCATTGCTTTTTTAAGGGCACGAATACGCTCCCACGGGTCTTCACCTAAATAACGAATACACGAGTCAAACGTAGCGCCGCCCCACGACTCAATAGACCAATAACCGGCATCATCAAGTTTGCTAGCAATAGGGAGCATGTCATCTAAGCGCATACGGGTTGCAAGTAAAGACTGATGAGCATCGCGTAAAACAAGTTCTGTTAATTTTAATTTAGCCATGTGTGCCTCTTATTTATTATTTGATTTGTACTGAGCAATGGCAGCACTAATAGCAGCGATGTGCTCGTTTGGCACACCTTGAGATTTTAAAGATGGTGATTTAACCGGTATTGCAACTTCAGCCTCGTCAAAACGAGCAACCAAGTTAGACATGAATGACACAGCACCAATCAATATTGAAAGAAATACAAACACGCCCACCATGCCCGTAAGCATCAAGCTACCTGCGGTTGTGAGTACAGCTCCTATATCCATTTTTCTCCCCCTGCACTATATAGCGATATAAAAAACCGCTTTATTTAAATAATTATTCACCGAATGATAACAAAACTTTTAACTTTGTCCACCACCTGTCAATTGGTAAAACCAATTAAAATTAAACTAACATACAGCCACAATAGTTAACATAGCTAATACAGGGTTAAATTAGCTTAGATATAGATGATAAAAATAACCGTTATAGGCAAAGGTTATATGGTTAAGCCCAAAAAAACTTAAAAACTATTAAAAATAGTAAGTTAAACGGCAGGTAAAAAATTAGTTTGGGCTAAAATGTAAATTGGTCTTACCAAGAATAATAAAGCAGCGCACAAAAAATATTTATTTTTTTACTCTCTTTACAATAGTGTGAATAAGTTACATCGTTAAACGTAAAACTTACCAATCCTAAATTTATAATCTTCGCCCAAAAAACCATAACATATTGAAAATTAATAAAATTAAGCTCTGGCACGCAACTGGCATTATTACTTTCGAACGAATTTGATAACCAAGGAGAAAACAATGTTACGCTGGACAATTACATTTTTAGTTATTGCTTTAATCGCTGCAGTGTTAGGTTTTGGTGGTATCGCAGGTGCCGCAGCTGGTATAGCAAAAATTATATTCTTTATCTTTTTAGTACTTTTAGTGATTTCTTTAGTTTCAGGTGCGCTGCGCGGTAAATCGCCCAGGTAGCTACTAACATACTTAAAACACTAAACAATCAACATATACAAGGAATTACATTATGAACTCAACAACTTTAAAAGCAGCACTAATCGCCGTATTTGCAGGTTTCTTTATGATGGGTTGTGAAGACAACCACGCAGAAGAAGCAGGTGAGCGTATTGATGAAGCAGTAACTGACGTGCAAAACTCTGTTGAAGATGCATGTGAAAATGTAAAAGAAGGCGTTAACGCAGAAGAAACTAACTGTTAATCTGTTTGGTAACGTAAAAAACGGCTTTTAATAAGCCGTTTTTTTGTGCGCGAATAAAAAGCGGCTTCTAACTCTTAAAATGCATAGCCTACATTAACGGGTGTGATTTTTACGCTAGCTTGTTAAAATAGCGAAAACTATTACTTATTAGCAATTATGGCACTGACCACCACTTACACACTCGATAAACCCTACTACTACGAATGCTTTGACGAGTCCCACTCTTATAGTAAAGCAGCCAAGCCAAAGTATTTTTTGCTGGCATTACTGGTGTGCTTAGGTTTAATTAGTATTTACGCTATGGACGATCATTACCTAGGTACATTTTTAATAATGCTGGGTGTATTAGAATGCGTTGCCTTTTATTACCGCAGGCCTTGGTGGGTTACGCGCCAAATGTTTAGTCGTGCTTCGGGCTCAACGGTTACTCTTTCGTTTACCAATGACGCTATTAGCACCGAGAACCATTATAAAAGCCATACATTTAAGTGGGCAGAAATAACCCATATTATTAAAACCAACCACGGCTACTTAGTACACCATAATAAAGGTATGCAATATATTTCTAGTAGTGTATTAACCGATGAAATGCGCGATTTTATAAACAAAAAGTTAGCAGTAAAAAGCCATTAAAATAGCTTTATACTGCTACACGACATATCTTGTTAGCTCTGTTTCACTCAAGGCCTAATATTTTAGGAAATCAGCCGAAAAATGATGGTTTTGCATACCTATAGTACCTTTAACTCTATTCCTCTGCTCACAGTAAAGTAAAAAATGAGTGCTTATTTTAGTTAAGATATTTAACCAGATAGATAATTTATATTAAAAAAATTGCAGACTATACTAAATAAGCTCAGCCTTTTTATGCCTAGTAAACTTTGCATGCACTAATTTATAAAGTGCAGGCAATATTAATAGCGTCAGTAGAGTTGATGAAATAATTCCGCCAACCACAACCGTTGCCAGCGGCCTTTGTAGCTCAGCGCCGGTGCCTGTATTTAGCGCCATAGGAATAAACCCTAAACTCGCCACTAAAGCCGTCATAAGTACTGGTCGCAAGCGCGAAAGCGCACCGCTTTGTATTGCATCTATCAAACTAAGCCCATCAGCTCTTAACTGTTTAATAAACGACAGCATAACCACACCATTTAATACCGCTACACCACTAAGCGCGATAAACCCCACACCTGCCGATATTGAAAGCGGCATATCACGTAAAAGCAACGCAAGTACGCCACCACTAAGCGCAAGTGGCACGCCGCTAAATATAATTAACGAATCACGAAGCGAATTAAACGCGCTATAAAGTAGTCCAAATATAAGTAATAAAGTAACCGGCACCACCAGCGATAGCCGCTTACTTGCCGATTCTAGCTGTTCAAACGTGCCGCCATATTCAATCCAATAACCACTAGGTAAATTAAGCTGCGAATTTAAAGCGGCTTGTGCGTCGCTTACAAAGCTTGCTAAATCGCGCCCTTCTACATTTGCAGTTACTACAACGTTACGCTTACCGCTTTCGCGGTTGATTTGATTAGGCCCTTTATCAATACTAATATTTGCAACTTCGCCAAGCGGTACAAATGCAAGGTCGGGATTAGCACTTTTTGGCACAGCAACAGGTAAACGTGCAAGCTGTGTTATATCGCTCGACCAACGCTCATCTAAACGCACTAATAACGAAAAACGTTTGTCGCCTTCATAAATTAGCCCAGTTTGCACACCACCTATAGCAGCACTTACACTTTGCTGTATATCAGTTACGGTTAAACCTAACAGCGCCATGTGGTCGCGAAGCGGCGTTACCGAAAGCGTTGGCAGGCCTTCCATTTGCTCAAGGCGTACATCGGTTGCACCAGTAATATTTTGTACCAAGGCTGTGGCTTTTTCACCGAACTGTTTCAATGTTGATAAATCATCACCATAAATACGCACAGCCACATCGGCGCGCACGCCAGCAATTAGCTCGTTAAAGCGCATTTCTATTGGTTGGGTAAACTCATAGTTATTACCGGGTACTTCATTAACTAAATGGCGAATTTGCTTAACCAGTTCTTCTTTAGGTAAAGCAGGATTTGGCCATTGCTCACGCGGTTTTAACATTAAAAAGGTGTCGGCAACGTTAGGTGGCATAGGATCGTTTGCTACATCGGGAGTACCAATTTTTGAAAATACATTAGCCACCTCAGGCTTAGCTAAAATGGCTTGCTCTAGCTCTTTTTGCATTTTTACCGATTGCTCAATACCGGTGCCGGTAATGCGCAGCGCATGCATAGCGATATCGCCCTCATCAAGCTGCGGTAAAAATTCAGCCCCCATATTTTTAACTTTAAAGCCAAGCGCAATTACAAGCACACCCGCAATACTAACCATAAACCACGGTAGTTTTAGCGATAAGCCAAGTAGCGGTTTATAGCCTTTTTTAATTCCGCGCATCACGGTATTTTCGCTCTCACTTACTTTTCCTCGCACAAATACCGCAATGGCGGCAGGTACAAAGGTAACCGCAAAAATAAGTGCGCCAACTAGTGCTGCAACAACGGTAAATGCCATTGGCTGAAACATTTTGCCCTCAACACCACTTAATGCAAACAGCGGCAAATACACCAGCATAATAATTAAAATGCCAAATACTGCTGGGCTGAACACTTCTTTAGTGGCGGCGGTTACCACATTTAAACGCTCGTTTAGTGTAAGTAGCCTGCCATGCTTATGTTGCGCAAGGCCAAGTTGCCTTAAACAGTTTTCAACTACAATTACAGCGCCATCAACAATTAAACCAAAGTCGATTGCGCCTAGGCTCATTAAGTTACCCGACACTCTATTACCTACCATACCGGTAATAGCAAATAACATACTAAGCGGAATAACCATGGCCGTAATTAATGCGCCAGTTACATTACCCAGTAGTAGCAGTAAAATAACGACCACCAACACCGCACCTTCAAACAGGTTGGTTTTTACAGTGTCTATGGTTTTATCAACAAGGGTTGTACGGTCATAAACAGCCTCAACCACAACACCTTCAGGCAAGCTTAGCTGTACATCTTTGAGTTTATCAGCCATGGCTTTTGCCACTACGCGGCTGTTTTCACCAATGAGCATCATGGCGGTGCCGAGTACGGTTTCTTTACCGTTATAAGTAGCAGCGCCGGTTCTGAGCTCTTTACCTAAACGCACATTTGCTACATCTTTAATGCGTACTGGTGCATCATCGCGCTTAGCAACCACGGTATTGGCTATATCATCAAAGGTTTTTAATTGCCCTGGTGAGCGCACTAAATATTGCCCGTCAAAACGCTCTATAAACCCTGCACCTTGGTTACTATTATTTAATTTAAGCGCCGTAATTACATCACTTAGTGTGAGCTTATAAGCCAATAGCTTTTCGGGCATGGGCGCTACTTGATATTGGCGCTCAAAACCTCCTTGGCTGTTTATTTCGGTAACGCCTTTTACTTTTAATAGCTGCGGGCGAATAACCCAATCTTGCAGGGTACGTAAATCTTCTGCATTAAATGGCGTACCATCGTCTTTTAATGCACCGTTATTTGCATGCACAGAATAAGTAAAAATCTCCCCTAACCCGCTGGCAATTGGCCCTAAGTTTGGTTCAATATTGGCTGGTAGGTCTGAACGAATACTTTGAATACGCTCACTAATTTGCTGGCGCGCCCAATAAATATCGGTCCCTTCATTAAAAATAACGGTTACTTGCGAGAGCCCATAACGCGAAATTGAGCGGGTGTAATCAAGCTTAGGAATACCCGCCATTGCAGTTTCAATCAAATATGTAATGCGCTGTTCGGCTTCAAGCGGAGTAAAGCCCGGCGCTTTGGTATTTATTTGCACTTGTACATTAGTTATATCGGGTACCGCATCAACGGCTAAATTTTGTGTGTTGTATACGCCAAACCCAGCAAATAAAAGTGTGAGTGCAAGCACCATCATGCGGCGCTTAACCGCAAACGAAACTATCCAGTTAATCATGCTACCTCCTAGTGAGAGTGACTTGCGCCGCTTTTTAAAATATCGGCTTTAATTACATAACTATTCTCAGTTACGTACTCACTGTTTGGCGAAAGTCCTTCAAGCACTTCTACCCATTCGCTGTTTTTAGCACCAAGTTTTACAGGGCGTACTTCAAACACATTGCCACTTTTAATAAACACGCTAGGTTTGCCATTAAATTCCTGAACAGCAATCGCTTTAACGCGTACAGCCGCATCTACTTTTGCAGTACTAATGTCGCTATTAACATGCATACCAGGTCGCCAATGGCCATCAGGGTTTTTAAGCTCGATTCGCGCACGTGCAATATGCCCGCCACTCATCATTGGGGCTATGTAAAACACCTCACCTTGGGCATTTAAATGATGATGTAAGTCATACACTGTAGCGCTTTGCCCTATGGCGAGCTTTTCAATGTTATCGGGAAAGGCCGACAGCTCAACCCATACGGTTTCAAGGTTTACTATTTCCATTAAAGCGCTACTGGCAAGCTCGCCGCGCTTTAAATATTGCTCGGTAATAACACCTGTAATTGGGCTTTTTATGTTGTAATTTTGTAGGGTTTCACGGTTGGTTATGCTGGCAAGCTTCTCGCCTTTTTTAACGCTTTGACCAATGCTTACAAAAATATCGTTAACTAACCCGGTATAAGGCGCCATTACTTCAACGGTGCTCTGCGCAGTGGGTGCTATAACACCAAATAAAGTATCGGTTAGCTCAACGCTACCTGCTTTTGCAATGTCAGTTTTAATACCAGCGCGTTCAATTGCTTTCTCGCTTAGCGTTGTGCGCCCTTCTTCTTGCTCATAATGATAATTTATTTCAGCGCCTTTATAGCGAGCCATTACATCAAGCTTAAAAGAATGCGGCTCGTTTACGCTCACGGTACTCACTAAATAGTCATCTTCAGCTTTAAAGCGAATAAGCTGTGGCGCTTCACTTAAACGCTGCACGTTTATAGTTACGTCCAACTGCTTTATATCAACGGCTTTATTGTTATTAAACCCGTATATTCGCAGCTCGGTATTACCGGCAAACTGGGTTAATTTAAGCTCTAAATCAAGGGCGTTATTGGTTAGTAAAAAGCCGCCATGCGGGCCTTTTTGTGTGTGTTCGTCTTTATGGCTTTGTTCGTGGCTGTCACCATGACTTTCTTCGTGATTGTCATCAGATGCCATAGCCATGCTACTTAAAAATGGGAGTGTAAATAATTGCGTAATTAATAATGCGATAAGAGTTTTATTCATGATTGATGAGTCTCAATTAAAGGTTGGCCAGTTAAACGCTCAAGGGTAAGGAGCACTTGATATAGCTCGCTATGCGTTATGATAAGTGCGCGTTTAGAATCAAATAAAGCTTGCTGTGCATCGAGTAATTGCAATACCGATATTTGCCCTTGTTGATAGCTTTTTAAACTTTGTTTTATAAGCGTTTGCGCTTGTGGAATAACCTGCTGTGTTAAAAGCTGTGCTTGCGCCGCTTTGCCTTGGTAATACGCATAGAGCGTGCGTATTTGCTTACGTAACTGAATACGTAATTGCCCTTGTTGCTCATTAAGTAGCGTAAGTTGATGCTTCGCCGCCTCAATATTACCGCCATTAGCATTACTTAATTGCAGCGGCATTGAAAACGAAAACACAAACGAGCTGGCATCAGTTTGCTGGTTATATCGCACACCACCTCCAAGGGTTAAATCACTTTGACCCGTTGATTTTTGCAGTGCTAAGTTGGCAGTTTGTTGCATGCATTGCTGCTGTAGTAGTGCAAATTCTGGTGCTGTATTTACCATATCAAGTAACGCTGCCTCACTTTTAATAGCAGCTATTTGTGATAAATCGCCCGCATAGTAATCACTCACTTGCTCCTCTTGCCAAAGCTCATTGAGTGCTAAGCGAGAGCGCTTAAATTCACTTTGTAGCATGGCCGTATTTAAATCGACTTGGCTTAATGCATAACGCATGCGGGTTACATCAGCACTTGAGACCGCACCGGCTTTAGCGCGTTTTTCAATTGCGTTGAGTGCCTGCTTAACAGTGTTTTTACGCTCACTGTTTAGTGCAATTAACGCCTGAAATTTTAGCACTTGGTAATAACGCTCAGCGGTGGTTGCTAAAAGTGCTAACCGAGTATTTTTATACTCAATTGTTTGCGCTTTTATATTTGCAGTAGCGTAATTAATACGATTTTGGCGTTTATCGCCAAGCTCAATTAACTGGCTCAAAGCCAGGGTGTACTGCGCCCCCGAAAACGCATGAGAGCCATGAGTTCCTAAAAAGTTTTCAGCTTCAAAGCTCAGCTCAGGGTTAGGTGAAAGCGCGGCTTGGCTTTTAAGCGCGGTTAATATTTTTTGATGGTAAGGGTAGCGTTTAAGCTGTAAGTTTTGCTGCTCGGTATTTTTAAGCGCTTGCTTTAGCGTTAATACGTTTTGAGGCTCGCTTTTTGCCAAAGCGCTCAATGTTGGTAATGCACACAGTAGCGCCACCAGCATAAGTAGTTTTTTGTTCATATAGCATATCCGTTTTAACAAACAGAGTTGGCTTAATCACTATGCCTATTTTAAAAACAAGCGCGATTAAGCAACCTAAATATGTACATAACTAGCCTTGTAGCGAACAGGCGCAGGCAGTTATATACTAAGTGTTTAAAATTAAAAACTAGCTATAAAAATTGGGTGGCGGAACATCTGGTGGGTAATTTAAACCATTGTAGCAAGCAGGCTGAGCTGCTTGGCTTTTTTCAGGGTTTATAGAGTGATTTAGTGTACTGTAGTAACCACAGTGGCAATGTTGATGGGCATGAATTTCAGTAGGTGGTTGCGCGTCTTCATCGTTTGTATCGACCACAGACTGAATGTGCGAAGCATGATCGACTTCTTCTTGTAAATGATACGCGGCAGCATCACAGCTAATAAAGCTGTGTACAAGCACAAGAAGTATCACGACTAAAAAGTAGTTTGAGCGCATCCATTACCTAATTAAATTTAAAGTAGGTTCCTATTTTACTAACTAGGAACAGCGGCATATTAAACCCGCACGCGTCTTGAGGTCAATAAACAACGCGCAAAACCGTTGATAAAAGTTTACTGCCCTTCGTCTACACAACATTCGTTTTGTAAAAAACCAATTACATCGTCTAAGCGCTGGTACATAGCCACGCAATAAAGCGTGCGCCCTTCGCGCCTTTGGCTAATTAGCCCAGCATTAACTAAGCCCGATATATGGTGCGAAAGTGTAGAGCCCGCCATGCTTAGCTCTTCTTGTATATTGCCAACACTAATTCCAGTGTGCCCTGCTTTAACTACACGCTTATATATAGTTAAACGCGTAGGATGGCCTAATTCTTTTAATGCTTTTGCAACGTCGATAATTTCCATTACAACCTCGTAATTTCTAAATTATTAGAAATAATAACAATTTGAATCTTTAAATACAGCTTTATTAGCAAGTTACCTTAAAAGTTAAAAAATAAAACATTTAAAAACAAGGGTATAAAAATTATTTCTATATATCTAGAAATAAAGTATTGACGATATTGTTGCTCATCAATATACTTCCATAAAATTCGAAATATAACTTACTTAACGTAAGTTATTCCTTGTGTACTTTGGAGTGCGTTATGAGTAATGAAATGCTAGCAATGGCAAAAGAGGCGTTAGGCATGTTTGCCTTTTTAGCTACAGAGTTAACTATTTTATTTATTGTTATTAGTTATTTAGTGGGTGTTTTACAGCTATTTATAACACCCGAAAAAATTCAATCTATTTTAAGTTCAAAAAACGGTAAGGGCTACGTTGTTGCTGCTTTATTGGGGGCTATTACACCATTTTGTTCGTGCTCAACCATTCCGTTTTTAAAAGGATTATTAAGAGCGAGAGCGGGCTTTGGCCCTATGATGGTATTTTTATTTGGCAGCCCGCTACTTAACCCGGTGATCATTGGGTTATTTGTAATTACCTTTGGCTGGCAGGTCGCTTTATTTTACTTTTTAGTGGCTATGGTGGTGTCGGTTGTAGCAGGCTATACCCTTGAAAAGCTAGGCTTTGAAAGGTATGTAAAACCAGAAGCTTACAGCACAGAATCTACTAGTAGCTGCGCAAAACCAAGCTGTAGTGAGCCTAAAGAAGTTGAGCCAAGCTGTGCAACCACAAGCTGCGGCGAACCTAAAGCAATAGAGCCTACTAAAAAAGCGCAGCCTAATCGCTGGATAAAAGTGTGGCATGCAACCTTTAAAGACTTTAAACAGGTGTTTCCGTACTTAATGCTAGGGGTAGCAATAGGCTCGTTTATTTATGGCTTTATTCCTACCGAGCTAATTGCTAAATATGCGGGCGATGGTATGTGGTATGCCATTCCTATTGCAGCCATTATTGGTATTCCACTTTATATTAGAGCCGAAGCCGTTATTCCGCTAAGTGCCGCATTGGTCAAAAAAGGCATGGCGCTTGGCTCGGTAATGGCATTAATAATTGGCAGCGCGGGCGCAAGCTTAACAGAAGTTATTTTGCTTAAATCAATTTTTAAAAACCAAATGATAGCCGCCTTTTTGTTTGTCATTATTACTATGGCTATTGGTGCAGGCTTTTTATACCAAGCTATTTTTTAAATGCTCATTTTTCTAAACTCAGTGGGTGACACGCCCACTGATTTTTTAAACCGTTTTGAAAAATTAAATATATTAGGGTACCCCACATAAGCGGCAATATGGGCAACCGGCCAGCGGGTATTTAGTAGCAAGTTTTTAGCCCGTTTAATACGTAAGTAAATAAGCTGCTGCATTGGGCTTTTACCAAATTGTGCCTGGCATAACCTGTGTAAATGCGGTGCTGAGTAATGTACTTGTTCGCACATAGCCTCTATTGTCCAATCAAACTGCAGGCGTTCTTCTACTTCTAAAAACAAGCTGGTTAATCTGTTTTGCCCGCCTATTTGCGGCTCGCTTTGAAGCGTAGTGTTTAAATAGTGGCTTAAAATAGGCATCACGCCTTCGCGCAAAGTAGCGTTTGCCTCGCTGTATAAAAGTTCCATCGCTAAATGTAATGGCGCTAGCTGCTGATTAGTTAATACTTTAGCCTGCGCTAAATTTAAATGTTGCCAGCGCTTGGCATTTGCAAGGTTTAGCCAAATCACATCCCATTTTTCACTCGCTATTTCAACCTCAAAACTTTGCCTTGCAGGCAATATCGCTAAGCTATTTTCGGCCAGTGCATACTGGTTATTAATGGTTTTTAGCGTGCCCTGGCCAGCCAAGGTATAAAACAGAGTGTGTTCAAGCGGGTTAGTACGCGCAACACAATAATCACCCAATAAATTTGAGCAACCTGCCAGCTCTATTTCAAGGCTTGGCATTTGCGAAAGCGTGTTTAAATCAATAAACCGCTCTGTACACTCTGGGCCAATATCGAGTACATCTACAATGGTGTTGCGCATAATTTAAAATGATAGTTTTGGATAAATAAAAGAGAGCTTTAAGCATAACCGCAACGCATTATTTTAGCTATATTTAAGCCACAATAATTGCCACACATGCAATAGGACACGAATGAACTCACTACAGCACATAATTAACCGCCGTGATTGGGAAAACCCTATTTCGGTGCAAGTTAATCAAGTAAAAGCGCACAGCCCACTTAATGGTTTTAAAAGCGTTGACCATGCCCGTACAAACACGCAATCACAAAAACAAAGTTTAAACGGCCTGTGGGATTTTAAATTATTTGATAAGCCCGAAGCGGTTGATGAGTCATTACTAAGTGAGGCACTCGCCAGCGACTGGCAAAGTATTCCTGTGCCTTCTAACTGGCAATTACACGGCTTTGATAAACCTATTTATTGTAATGTTAAATACCCCTTTGCAGTTAATCCGCCTTTTGTACCAAGCGATAACCCAACAGGTTGCTATCGCACTGAGTTTACTGTTACGGCGGAGCAATTAGCGCAGCGTAATCATATTATTTTTGAAGGCGTAAACTCGGCGTTTCACCTTTGGTGTAATGGTCAATGGGTGGGCTACTCGCAAGATAGCCGCTTACCCAGCGAATTTGATTTAAGCGAGCTGTTAGTTACAGGTACTAATCGCATTGCGGTTATGGTTATTCGCTGGAGCGATGGCAGTTACCTAGAAGATCAAGACATGTGGTGGCTAAGCGGTATATTCCGCGATGTTAATTTACTTACTAAACCACAACACCAAATACGCGATGTATTTATAACCCCCGATTTAGACGCTTGCTACCGCGATGCAGCGCTACATATAAAAACCGCAATAGATGCGCCAAATAACTACCAAGTAGCCGTACAGGTTTTTGATGGTGAACAAGCACTGTGTGAGCCACACATACAAAGCACTAACAATAAACGCGTTGATGAAAAAGGCGGTTGGAGCGATGTCGTATTTCAAACAATTGATATACAAAGCCCTAAAAAGTGGACCGCTGAAACCCCGACCTTATACCGCTGTGTTGTAAGCCTGTTAGATGAGCAAGGCAATACAGTAGATGTAGAAGCCTATAATATTGGCTTTAGAAAAGTAGAAATGCTCAACGGGCAGCTTTGCTTAAACGGCAAACCGCTACTTATTCGCGGTGTTAACCGCCACGAACACCACCCAGAAAACGGCCACACGGTGAGTACCACCAACATGATTGAAGATATTAAGCTGATGAAGCAAAATAACTTTAATGCTGTACGTACCGCTCACTACCCTGACCACCCTCGTTTTTACGAGCTGTGTGACGAGCTAGGTTTATACGTAGTAGACGAAGCCAATATAGAAACTCACGGTATGTTTCCTATGGGTAGGCTTGCCAGCGATCCGCAGTGGGCTGGCGCATTTTTGTCGCGCTATACGCAAATGGTTGAGCGCGATAAAAACCACGCCTCTATTATTATTTGGTCACTGGGTAACGAATGCGGGCACGGTGCCAACCACGATGCGATGTACGGCTGGTCTAAAAGCTTTGACCCATCGCGCCCAGTGCAATACGAAGGTGGCGGCGCAAATACCACAGCAACCGATATTATTTGCCCTATGTATGCCCGTGTAGATACCCATATTGCCGACGACGCCGTACCTAAATACTCTATAAAAAAATGGTTAAGCCTACCGGGTGAAACGCGTCCACTTATTTTATGCGAGTACGCCCATGCAATGGGTAACAGCCTAGGTAGCTTTGACGATTACTGGCAAGCATTTAGAGAGTACCCGCGTTTGCAAGGCGGCTTTATTTGGGATTGGGTAGACCAAGGTTTATCTAAAACAGATAAAAACGGCAAGCATTATTGGGCTTACGGTGGCGATTTTGGTGATGAGCTAAATGACCGCCAATTTTGTATAAACGGCTTATTATTTCCAGACCGAACACCGCACCCAAGCCTGTTTGAAGCTAAATACAGCCAGCAGCATTTACAATTTACACTGCGTGAGCAAACTCAAAACCAATACATCGTTGATGTATTTAGTGATTATGTATTTAGAGCAACCGATAACGAAAAACTGGTTTGGCAGTTAATAGAAAATGGCCAATGTGTAGAGCAAGGCGAGCAAGTTATTAATATTGCTCCGCAAAGCACGCAAACGCTAACTATTAATACAAAGACGGTGTTTAAAGCAGGTGCGCAATATCACCTTAATTTAGATGTTGCACTGATTAACGACTCAAGCTTTGCAAATGCCGAGCATGTATTAAACACCGAGCAATTTAAGCTTATAAATAGCCAAAATTTAAGCGCTGATGCATTTTCGCCTGCTTTAGCAAACGCCTCAACGCACGGCGCACTAAATATTAGCGAAACCAACACACAGCTAAATATTGAAGGCGATACCTTTAAACTTGTGTTTAATAGCCAATCAGGCCTTATTGAGCAATGGCTGCACAATCAAACCCAAGTTATTAAAAGCCCATTGGTTGATAATTTTTACCGCGCCCCGCTTGATAACGACATAGGCGTAAGCGAAGTAGATAACCTAGACCCTAACGCATGGGAAGCACGCTGGTTAAGAGCGGGTATTGGGCAGTGGCAGCGTACATGTCGCTCGTTTGAAGTCGTGCAATCAACCTTAGATATACGTATTACCTGTGTATTTAGTTATGAATTTAATGGCGCAGTACAAGCGAAAACAACTTGGCTTTATACACTTAATAATACCGGTGAAATTAACTTAAATGTTGATGTACAACTAAACGATACTCTCCCACCCATGCCACGCATAGGGTTAAGCACAACGCTTAATAAACCAAGCGATACACAAGTAAATTGGCTTGGTTTAGGCCCATTTGAAAACTACCCAGATCGTAAAGCGGCTGCGCGCTTAGGGCATTACAGCGCACAATATAATGAGCTACATACACCGTATATATTCCCAACCGATAATGGCGTACGTAGTGATTGCCAATTACTAAGCATTAATAATTTAACCGTGACTGGTGCGTTTTTATTTGCCGCCAGCGAGTACTCACAAAGCATGTTAACGCAAGCAAAGCACACCAATGAGCTAGTCGCTGATGATTGCTTACATGTACATATTGACCATCAACATATGGGGGTTGGCGGCGATGACTCGTGGAGCCCAAGTACCCATAAAGAGTATTTACTAGAGCAAAAGCAATATAACTACTCTTTAAAATTTAGTGCTAAATAAAACAGCGCTTAACCCATACAAAAATAGCGGCTAATTTAGCCGCTATTTTTTAATACTGAATTGTTATTTACTACTACTGAGGCAGCGATTTATTCGCTAACTTTTTAGCAATTACGTTATCAACTGATAAGCTACCGGCCCCTTGTATAGCCAGTGCAGCCGTGGCAACTAACAGAGTAAGTGCGAACTCATAGCCGTTGTTTGCTACAAATAAACCATGACTAATGTGCACGCTAAATATCGCAATCAGCATAGTAAACGCCGTAACTACAGCCGCTGGGCGCGTTAATAAACCAATGGCTAAGGCAATGCCGCCAAAAAATTCAGCGCTGCCTGCCATCATTGCAAGCCAGTAGCCAGGCTCAAGGCCAATGCTTGCCATCCACTGTCCTGTGCCTTCAAGGCCGTAGCCGCCAAACCAAGCAAATAATTTTTGTGCACCGTGCGCTGCTAAAATTAAACCAACGGGTACACGTAAAATAAGTGCTGCCATGCCTGCGTTAGAGCTTAATAATGAGTGTAAGTATTTCATAGTGTGATCCTGTTTTATTGTTAATAAGGCTAGTAACCAATGAGTACAGTTTACTATCATCATTTAAAACAATTAATACGAATATTATTGCCAAATTATCAACATGGTGTTTTTAATTACTTAACTAAGTTGCGGCTATTTTGTACTTAGCGGGCATAAACACCTCAGGAGCTAGTTTAATAGCGCACTTTTAAGCGCTATTAAACAGTAAACTAATAGCTAAATAGTCCGGCTCTGCTAGTATAAAAAAAGTAGTAAAAATTGGATCCGCTTATGAGCTATAAAGGTAATAGATTGACGTTTTTCCCACCTAAAAATAAGGGGGCGCTCTTTTTTGTTTTCATTACTTTGCTCGCGTTATTTATTACTTTTGATTCTCATGCTGCCGATACATGTAAAATAAAGCACTTAAACTCACCCACACCTGCCTCTGTGCTAAAGTTAAATACTCCTTCTGAACTCACTGCTCAACGCGGTGTTAATCAATACCAAATAAGTTGCTCTGTTAAAAATGGTGGCGTACTAAGCTTTTTACGCCCGGGGTTAGATAGCTTTACTTGGCAGCAAAACAACACTATAAAAGCGCCCTTAAAAGCGGGGCAAGTAGCCTACTTAATGGACTCGGGGGCTTTTACAGCCACAATAACATTAGAATCAAAGCTTAATTACACACCGCGGTTTAAATGGCAGCCAACCCACACTTATTTTAAAAAAGCACAGCAACATTCGCTGATTATGGGCTCATTTTATGGGTTGTGCATTACGCTTATTTTTTATGTATTAATAATGGGGCATAGACTTAACGAAAGTGTATTTAAGCTCTACAGCATTTACATTTTTTGTATTGGCAGCTTTATTTTACTCCAAGAAGGGCAACTGTATTTATTTGTAACGCAGCATGTATCTGGCGTTATTTTTAACTTATACCTACTTAGCATTGGCTTAACCGTACTAAGTGCTACGTGGTTTATGCTTGCGTTACTCGAGACTAATAAACGCTGGCCTAAATTAACTAAGCTGCTCAAAACATTGGCCTGTACTGTAATGCTATGCGCGGTACTTAAAATGCTCGTTACCGACCTGTTATTTTGGACAATAGCAGGGCATATTATGGCTTATTCTTCGCTGTTTATTGTGGCTGTTATTTTTACTTTAGCAGCCATGCAAGCCCTCAAAGGTGTACGCGAGGCAACACTCGTATTTGTAGCGCTTAGCTTTGTATTAGTAAGTATGATTTTTAGGGTGCTGCTTATTAACCAAAGCCCGTTTATGCAGCGTTATGGGTTTGTGTTAGCGTTTGCGGTTGAATCATTTTTATTAGCTGTTGCGGTTTCAAAGCGTATAAGCCGAATGCGAATTGCACAAAAGCGCGCCGAAACCGAAGCCGACTACGACCCCCTTTGTGGTATTTTAAACCGCAGGGGCTGGGCTAAAAAATCATCCGCGCTTATCAATATGCACGCCAAAAAAGGCGGCGTATTATGTTTGATGTATATAGATTTAGACGACTTTAAACAAATAAACGACAGCTACGGCCATGCTGTAGGCGATGACGCTTTATGCAACGTTGCCCGTTGCTTAAAAAGCAGTGTTCGCAGCAGCGATGCTGTAGGGCGCTTAGGCGGTGATGAATTTGTCGTACTTACACATTTTTATACTAATGCGCAGGTAAATCCTAAAACTCATCATTTAAAAACCGCCTTAAATAGGCTCACAATAAATCACAACAACGACCCTATAGCCATTAAAGCCAGTATGGGGACTACCGTATTTAGTGAACCGCCCCACTCCATTGATGAAATTTTAAAAGCGGGCGACACCGCCATGTACCATGAAAAAATACAACGAAAGGTTAAGCCGCTCACGTTAGTAGATGGCTAAATTTAAGCAATACTGCTTATTGCTATTAAACCGTAGCCGGTTTGGCAAATTGTTTACGGTTAACATAGTGGCTCATAATAATGGTAAATAAAGTTGAGCACACTGCAGCCGCTGCATATACCTGCCAAATCACAAATTCAAACTTAAGCGCGAGTGCAATCACAGCAAAAAACACACAGCCCCCTAACGAACCAATAATGCCGCCGTTAAGCACCTTATACGCCGAGTATTTTTTATCACTTGCATGCGCAATACTGCCCATAACCGCCAAAATTACCGGAAAAGTAGAAAGTAACCCGCTCCACATTGCCCCTATTTTTGCCGATATAAACGTAACTAACATAATAAAGCAGCTGAGCAGTAACATTTTTAGCGGCAGCTCCCACGCAGCGGTAAAAGGTTTGGCATCGGGCGCAAATTTTAACTTACTCGATGCCAGCGCAAGCACCAATAAAGTACTGAGCGAAAGCACCGATGCAAAGGCAATATTCACCGGCAATAACAAGGTAAATGCACTAAAAGCGCACCATAGTGTTAATGCAGCAAACAGCGCTTTAACTACCCCGTATTTTGCAAGCATGGCAGCATAACAAAAACAAAATAAGCCTATACCGCTCATGCCATACAACGACGCCACAGCCGAGTTACTCGCAAATAACTTACCTTGCTCAAGCGCAATAAAATACGAAATAGGGCCCGATGTAATAGGCAAGCCCGGAATAATACCGCTCACAAAACTGCCAAAGCGTTTTTGAGCAAAGTGAATAAATAATAAAAGTAATGGCGCAATGGTGAGTTTTAACAGCAACATAAATAACTATAAAGTATGAGAGTTGCGCGTTAGTCTACGTTTAAAATTCCGTAGTGTAGAGTGAATAAATATCACTCATACGGTGTAATTATTTTCATCTATAGGTACAAAAAAGGCCACTACAAAAGTGGCCTATTCTTTAATAAATATTGCTTACGCTTTTTTAAATAAAACCTCAGGGTTTACCATGGTTTTCATTTCAAGCACGTTGCCGTTTGGATCTTCAATAAAAAAGGTTTCTTGTTCAAACTCATCACCAACAAAACGGCGATACGGTTTATCTAGGTATTCAAGCCCCGCATCTTCTATACGTTTTTTTAAACCGTTAAATTCATCTTCAGATAAATGAATACCAAAATGCGGTACCGCCACTGCGCCCATATCTACATCGTGGCGAACAGTGGGTAAGCGCTCTTCACTTTGGTGTAATGTGAGCTCATTACCCCAAAAATCTATGTCTATCCAGCGCCCTTCTTCGCTGTTCCCTGTTTTACAGCCAAGCACATCACAGTAAAACGTTTTCGCTACTTTTAAATCGCCAGCGGGTATAGCCAAGTGCAAACAGTTAGACATAAATTACCTTTAATCTTTTAAATTTGTATGTTAATAACCTCTATTATACATAAAATATAATTTATGAAACATTAACAGCCACAAATAAGCATAGTTAATACCAACCCAGCTTAAAAAGTAGCCTTAATAACATTTAACGCTAACACCCACATTTTATTTATTAGAGATAGTTAGAAAGCGTAAAAGGATTAGTTTAAAATGCGCTGCTATGATTAAATTCTTATTTTTAAAGTTTATAACCTTCTTTTTAGGCTTTGTAGCCTGCTTTGCCATGCACACAACTTTTGCATTGCCTTTAGTTATTTCGGCGGCGCTTACAGGGCTAATTGGCTCGTTTATTCCTTTTCCTGCTCGGTTTAAAAACCATCCCTATGCGGCTATTTACGCAGGTAGTTTTGCCGGCATGTGCTCTACACACTTAATTACAAGTTATTGGGAAATAGCCATAATTTCTGTTATTGGCGCCAGTCTATATGTGCTTACCATAAATATGTTTACCGGATTTGGCGGTAAGCTTGGCAGTGTTGCCTTTGCAAGCGTGGCTTTATTTATGTTGGCCAAAGGAATGGTTTTATGAATTTAGAATACCCATTTATAGCCTTATTAGGTGCGTTTTTAACGTTTTACTTAGCCAAACATAATCGTTTTGATGGCATACGTGCATCGGCCTCGCTTTCTATTATTGCTTATTTACTATTAAGTGCTTTAAACCTAAACCCCGACTTATACTCAGTCGTGTTTTTTGGCGGCACGTTTATAGGCATGAGCGCCCCACACCGTTTTGGTATTTATACCGTGGCCAGCTCATCTATTTTATTTTCGTTTTTATTTGAATACCTAGTACCAAAGCTTGATGGTTATGGCGGTGCCTTAGGTGTGAGTGCGTTTTTATCTATTTGTATTTGCCACATGTTTATTTTACTTGGAGCGCCAAGAAGTAAAAAGCCAAGCTCTTAAAAGCAAGCTAAAACCAGTTAGTAACTTGTTTATTTTATTGCTTAAAGTAAACGCAACATGAAAAAATTCATAGCTAGTTATGTTCCTTTTTTCTACAACTCTGTTAAAATCCTCCGCGATCTTTATTTACCCTAAATAAAGACTAATCGTATATGGATTTATGAATATGAAAAAAATAATCGCAGTAGCAGCACTTTCTTTACTTCCTTTCTCTAATGCAATGGCTGACCAAGATATTGGTTGTGGCCTAGGCTCTATGTTATTTGCTGGTCAGCAAGGTAAAGGCGTTAAAATTTTAGGCGCTACAACTAACGGTACTTCTGGTAACCAAACTTTCGGTATCACATTTGGTACTTTAGGTTGTGACGGTACTGGTACAGTTACTTCTTCTGAAAAAATCGCATTATTCATCGATGGCAACATGGAGCAACTTGCTCGTGATATGTCTCAAGGTGAAGGCGAAACTTTAGCAACACTTGCTGAGGTTTGGGGCGTTTCAGAACAAGATAAAGCAGCATTCAACAAGCTTGCTCAAGCACAGTTTTCTTCAGTATTTACTTCTGAGAACGTAACTTCACAAACAGTGTTAGAAAACCTAAACGCTGTTGTAGCAAGCGATGCACAACTAGCTTCTTATACTCTTTCTTAATCAGCTAAATTAGCCGGTTTTATATGTATAAATAAAGCCGCTAGAGTATCCTCTAGCGGCTTTTTTATGATTTAGTGATTATGAAAAAAATATTATTTACTTTGCTAGCCATACTTTTTAGTACGCATTCACATGCTAAAAGTATTGAAAAAAGTACCTTAGCCACACACCCTTATTGGCTTAAACTGGGCCACTACCGCAATACCACATTAGGTAGCTTTAAAAGCGAAGTAGATAGCGCCGAATTTTTTTTATCGCCTACAGGTAAAACCAGCCCAGTAGATGAGCTAAATGCCACCATTAACGCATTTAATGCCAATAAAAGCAGTCAACAAAAATACAGCTGCCAATTTCCAGCTCGCTACACATGGCTAAAATCAAAAATTAAAAACAATTGGCCTGCTCTTGATTGCGCTGAGCTTAAAGCCTGGCAACAAGTCATTAATCCTAAAGGGGTTACGCTTGTATTCCCTACTGCATTTATGAACAGCCCTTCTTCTATGTTTGGGCACACTTTGCTGCGCATCGATGCTAAAGATCAAACCCGTAGTAAAGAGCTAATTGCCTTTGCTGTAAACTTTGCGGCAGAACCTGATGGCTCAGATAACGCTGCTATGTACGCATTAAAAGGCCTTATTGGTAGCTATCCGGGTAAGTTTTCGCTTATGCCGTATTATAAAAAAGTACGCGAATATAATGATTTAGAATCACGCGATATTTGGGAATACAAACTCAACTTAACCGAGCAACAAGTTGAGCTGGTGTTACTACATTTGTGGGAGCTACAACACGCCACTTTTGATTACTTTTTTATAGACGAAAATTGCTCCTATCAGTTACTCGCGTTACTGCAATTAGCAAATGAGGAGCTTAACTTAACCTCACAATTTAATATGCAGGCTATTCCTTCAGACACTGTTGCCGTGTTAAGGGATAACAATTTACTGCAAACGCCAAATTATCGTCCCGCCTTTGGCACTAAGTTATTCCACTATTCAACACAATTAAGTGATCAACAACTAAGTGATGCCAGAGCTCTTATGCAAGGCAAGCCATTAAATACACGTAATTACTCGCAGCAAGAACTTGTGGCCATATTAGAAATGGCGTACGAATGGTTAAATTTTGAATTTTACGACAAAGCACTTAACCGTGAGGAAATAGCCCCTCGTCTTACTAAGTTACTTTTAATGCGCAGTAAGTATGCGGTTCCTTCACCTTTGTCTAAGCCGGCAAAGCCTAAAGCGTCACCAGAGCAAGGCCATGGCTCTTCAAGGCTAACGGCTAAAAGAGTGCAAAATAATAACCAGCAAAACACCACCAATGTAGCTTATCGCCTTGCTTATCATGATTTACTAGACAGACCCGCAGGCTTTATACCCGGTGCACAAATTAGCTTTTTTGACTTATCAGCCAACCTATCAGATAGCGGGAATAGCCATATTGAGCACTTTTACTTACTTGATGCTATGTCGCTTGCCCCCGATAACCGTGTATTTGATAGCTGGTCGTGGAATATAAAAATGGGCTTTGATAGGCAACCAAGCCCAAACAAACGCTCTGGCCGTTTTTTTACTAAGGGTGGATACGGTAAATCTTATGGCAATCCAAACAGTGTGCATGGCTACATTTTGGGACAGTTTGAGCTAAATACTGGAGATATTACTAACCAGCTCAGCGTTGGATTAGGCAGTGAGGCGGGCGTTATTTGGCAAGTAAATAACAATCACAAACTAGCCCTTACAGGTAATATGTTTTGGCTAAGCGATAGTAATGCTAATAACCACAGCGAAGCTACCCTAACCTGGAGCTACGCGCTGTCGCGTAATATAGCGCTTCGCAGCCAAATAAAGCACGAAAAATGGCACAGCCATAATACTGCGGCTAGTTTTGCGGTGCAGTTTTACTTTTAAGTCTGTTATTTAACTTTAACGCTACTGGTTGGGTAGCCAAATAGCACTTTGCATTTAGCTTTTAACCCTTTCGCCGTATAGGTACTTTTTAATAAATGAGCCCACTGATGAAACGTTATTATTAGTGGGTTATTACTATTTAGCTGCCCTACTATGCCGTATTTACAGGGCTGATTTTTGTCTTCTTCTACAAAGGTGCCAAATAATTTATCCCAAATAATAAGCACACCGGCAAAGTTTTTATCAAGGTAGCGTTTATTAATTGCATGATGAACCCTGTGGTGCGACGGCGTATTAAATACGCTTTCAAACCAGCCTAATTTAGCCACTATTTGCGTGTGCACAAAAAATTGATATGCCAAATTAAGTGCCACTACGCTAAATACGGTTAAAGGGTCAAAGCCTAGTAGTATCATAGGTAGCCAAAATACCCACATGCCGGCTACTGGGTACATTATGCTTTGCCTAAACGCAGTGGTAAAATTCATTTTAGTGGAGCTGTGGTGCACCACATGCGCAGCCCACAACCAATGAATATGATGCGACGCACGATGAAACCAATAGTACAAAAAATCTTGCAGTAAAAATGCAAAAGCAATGCTTAATACACTTAGCTTAATATCAAATAAGCGGTACTCGTAAAGCATGTAAAAAAATGGCATAAGTAGCAGCAGTGCCATTGCATCTGCGCCTTGGTGCAACAAGGCTAAAACGGTGTTTGCTAGGCTGTCTTTTATATTGTAATAACGCTTAAACTTTACAAATTCAAAGCATACAAACACTAAAAACACAGGGCTTAGGGCAAGTAAAATAATTTCTGAGTTCATACTTTGTCCGCCATAAAGTAATACTGCAGTTTATTTAATGCCTGGGTTATATCTTTACTAATTAGGTGTTTTAGCAAAGCATTTGGCAGCCACCACGGCGCTTTGCAGCGTATACAATAGTTAAGCTCGGTAGTGATACTTTTAGCGCCTGTATTAGCAACTAAATAAATATCACCTTGATGGTTTGCCACAGGCTGATTACCTACTATTTGGTAGCAAATGTGGCTGGGGTTAGCCATTATTATACGCTCATTAAACGTGGCATTTGCCATTTTCACTTGCCTAATGGCACCTTTACCGCCTTTTAGCTCACCGCTATTTGCTGTTTTTATTAGCTCAAACTTGGCATTAAAAAAACGATCTAACTGCTGATGATCCAACAAGGTGGTTATTATTTGCAAAGGATCAGCATTAAGCGTTTGTTTTATTGATATAAAGATCATTGTTTACAGCGAAGATAATTACTCATGTAACTAGCATATAAAAATTGAACATGGCAAGCTTGCTCATACACGACCATTTTTTAGCTTTAGACGACAAATGCATACACTGGCTGATCATTACTTTTCAAGCATTTTAGATTACTTGCAAACCCAAGGTATTGATTCTAGTACGGCTCTTAAGGCAATCGGGTTTACTGAATTTAGTCGCCAGCATAGTCAGCAATTAGCACCCCGCATTAGTTTACAAAGTTACAATGCGCTGCTTGTGTATGGCCAAAAAGCGCTAAACGATGCGCTGTTTGGTTTTACTTTAGGTATGCACATTCGTCCCGCAGATTACGGTATATTGGGCTATTTAATAGAATCGAGCGATACCCTAAGTAGCGCTATAAAGGCACTGTTAAATTACGACAGCTTAGTGGCAGATATTGGTAAAGCGCAGTTTTTGCAAACTGCAGACACCGCTACGGTGCGCTGGCATGCTCATCCTCATTGTAATGAACAGGTTGTATTACGAAACATGACTGCGTGGGTAAGCGTTATTCGCCAATTGATAAACGCATCACTTTGCCCAAGCAGTATCAGCTTTATACATAATTGGCCTAAAAGGCACACACAACAGTTAGAGGCGTGGTTTAAATGCCCCGTTATAAGCGGCGCAGCGCATAACCAAATAAATTTTCCGAGCAGTTATTTAAACCTTGCCTTTAAAACCGACAACGCCATTGTAAATGCTACATTTAAGCAGCTTTCACAACAGCAGCTATCGCGTTTTAAAAGTCAGCAGTGCCTAACAGAAAAAGTTAAACAGCTACTTATTGCAAAAACAACATTACAAAATTGTCAGCTTATTGCTGTTGCAAGCGCACTAAACGTAACACCGCGCACGCTACAGCGACATTTAAAAAAACAACATGTAACCTTTGCGCAATTGCTCGAACAAGAAAGAAAAAACCGATCCCACACGTTAATTGGTACGCTCTCACTTAGCGAACTAGCTAACCTGTTAGGCTTTAAAGATCAGAGCTCGTTTAATCGTGCTTTTTTACGATGGCACCATTGCACACCCACACAATTTTTAAAACGTAAATGAACCGCAGTGTTATTCACATTAAATAAACATTTATGGTATACCTTTTAATCAACACTCTTTAAACTAGAGCGCATAATAATTAAAAATGTGGGTTATATTTGTGCGTGTAGTATTAAGTATTTGTGTGTTTATGCTTTATAGCGCCATGTGCAACGCACAAACCATTACCTTTGTAGCAGAAGATCTCCCACCTTATCATTTTATAAATGAAAATAACGAACCCGACGGCGCATTAGTCGATTTAGCCAAAGCCACCATTAAACACACAAAGCTATCCGCCAAGTTTGAAATAATTCCTATGGCGCGTATTTTTACAATGCTTAAAAACAACCCAAATGCAATTGCGTTGTCTCTTTTAAAAACCCCCATTAGAGCAAGGCAATACACCTGGCTAGGTGAGTCATACTTTGCCGATGCTTATTTAGTTAGCTTAAAAAACCGTACTGATGAAGTTACCCACCTTAATCACGCAAAATTTTACCAAGTGGCCACAATACGTGGCTATTCAAGTGCCACCTATTTAAAAAACGCCGGTTTTACCGAAGACAAAAACCTAGTTCTTGTAAGCTACTATCAGCAACTGTGGCAAATGCTTTATAAAAAACGCATCGACTTTGTACTAACCAATACACTTACATTAAATAACGAGCTAAACCATTCAGGCCTAAATCCCAATTTAATAACTAAGCGAATTCATTTAACCGACTACCCTTCAAAATTATATTTTAGTGCCAACAAAACCCTAGATAAACACACCGCAAGCGCTATTAGCCATGCACTTAACACGCTAAAAGAAAACGGTGAATATCAGGCTATTTTAACCAAGTGGCAGCTACCGTTTCCGGCTACTGCCAACAAGTTGTAATAAACAGGGTCTATAATTTTAGCAACGCAAACACTGCTAGTTGGCTATGCGAACAATTAAAACACCTCAGGGTATAAAACTCAGTTACCAAGACGAAGGCGATAAAAAAGCCCCCGCAATCATACTTATTATGGGTTTAGGCGCACAAATGACCGTGTGGCCGGACTCGCTTTACTACACCTTAGTAAAAAAAGGCTTTAGGGTTATACGCTTTGATAACCGCGACACTGGCCTTTCTACTCATTTAGAGCACCACCCTAGCCCGAGTTTATTTAAATCGTGGTTAAGTAAACGCCTGCCCATACGCACGCAAACGCCCTATTTACTTGATGATATGGCAAACGATGTATTGGCGCTTATGGCGGCGCTTAAAATAAAAAAAGCGCATTTTGTAGGTGCTTCTATGGGCGGTATGATTGCTCAACTAATTGCAGCTCAACATAAAAAAAAGGTGCTAAGTTTAACCACTATAATGTCAAGCTCTAGCCTGCCAAGGCTGAGTGCCAAAAGCATTGGCGTATTTATAAAGCTTGCCAAATTAAAGCCCAAAACATCCAGCCGTGATGAGGCAATAAACTACAACATTAAACTTAACCAACTTATTGGCAGCCCCGCTTACCCTCAATCAGAAGACGCACTTCGCCATCATGCAACGCAAATTGTAGAGCGCGCGCATAATCCAAGTGGCTACAAACGCCAACTTATTGCTATGGCCGCGAGTAAAGACAGGCAACATTTAATTCGTAAAATTAAAACGCCTACTTTAGTAATTCACGGCAGCGACGATGTGGTAATACCCGTAAGTGCAGGCAAAAAAACGGCAAGCCTTATAAAAAAAGCCAAGCTAAGAGTAGTCCCTGGGATGGGCCATAATTTTGCGCCAGAACTTATGCCTCTTATGACAAAGTGGATAGTTAAGCATGTAAAAAAAGCGCAGCGCAAACACCTAAATAAAAAACGTAAAAAACAACAGCAACAAAAAACCACTTTGGTATAACCAAAAAGGCACTACAAAAACTACGAAAACAAAAAATTGGTAATGTTGATATTTTAAATTGGTATGTTAGATTAAAGTTAAGCGAAGTTAATATCGCTCATTTTTAATATCATCACACAGAGACAACAATGAAAAATCTAACATCTACTTTTAAACTCACAGCACTGGCTGCTGTTACCCCTTTGCTATTTATGGGCTGTGCCAGCACAAGTACACCTGTTGATAGTAATGTCGCAGTACCTGCGTCAAAATTTGATTTATCGCAATGGAAAATAAACGTACCTGTAGATCTCAATAACGATGGAAAAATAGATACCGTAGACGTAGAAGAGATCCAAACCTACGCGCACCCTGATTTTTTCTACCTTGATGATCAAGGTTATATGGTATTTACCTCGCCAAATAAAGCGCTTACCAGTGCCAATTCAACCAATACCCGCAGTGAACTAAGACAAATGATCCGCGGCACCAATACCAAAATAAAAACTAAAAATTCAAAGAATAACTTTGCCCTAGCTGTACACCCGCTATCGGAGCGCTTTGGCTCGGTAGGCGGAAAAATGGAAGCCACCCTAAAGGTGGATCATGTTGCACTTCGCGCTAACGATCCTAATAAAAAAGCCGCTTATTCTGTGGTGGTAGGGCAAATTCACGCAGGTAAAGATCAGGCCTTAATAGATACAAAACTGGGTTTTGGCTGGGGTAACGAGCCGCTTAAAATTTATTATAAAAAATGGCCTGGCCATAAAACCGGATCTGTTTTTTGGAACTACGAACGTAACTTACCAAAAAAAGATCCTAACCGTACCGACATTACATACCCTGTGTGGGGCAACACTTGGGAAAATTCGGACGATCCCGGTGTGGCGGGCATAGCGCTTGGCGAAGACTTTAGCTACACAGTAAACGTGCATAAAAACATGATGTACTTAACCTTTAGTGCCCAAGGCAAAAAAGACGTTAACTACGCAATTAACTTAGGCAATAACGTAGATGCCTATGGCAAGGTAGATGAAAAAGATCACCCTAATGGCTATGCTGCCGATTGGCATTACTTTAAAGCGGGTGCTTATAACCAATGTAGCACCAAAAGCGCTAAAGGCATTTGGTACCCAGGTTGTTTAGGCACTGGCGATTGGGCCACCGACAAACAAAATGGTGATTACGCCCAAGTGAGCTTTAAAAAATTAGTATTAAGCCCATCAACTAAGCCGTAAGCGTTGTTGTAGTTAAGTAGTTTTTAAGTGATGTAAACAGTGGCGATGGTAAATTATTAATGTCGCACCAGCGCCACTGCATACATTTATTTGGCTCGTTTAGCACAGGCTCGCCGCCCTCGTAATCGGCTTTTACATATAAAGTAATGTAGTGTTTATTCTCAGCACTAAAAATATCGTTAGTAAAATCAAGCTTGGTAATTTTACTCACATTTAGCCCTGTTTCCTCAAATACCTCGCGTATTGCGCACTGCTCAACACTTTCACCAAATTCTAAATGTCCACCAGGCGTTGCCCATGTATTTGCACCATGCGACCCTATTCGCTCACCTAATAAAATAGTGTTTTGGCGCATTATAATAACCGCAACCCCTACTCTTACTACGTTACTCATATTGTATTTTCTCTTATTTTAATTGCGCGCCATGCTGAGCCACACGCTTTGTATTGTCAATTTTGTATTTTAAAACCCAAAGTGTTGATTAACTTTTAGCCGACCATAGTCGAATACCTATCGGTTAAAAAAAAGCCTACCTTTTGTAAGGTCTCTCACACACATTTAGTATTAGGAGCCCACTATGTTAGGCCCATATAAACAACAATACGAAAGCTTTAAACAAAACCCAGCACAATTTTGGCTTGAACAAGCAAAGCGCTTACCTTGGTATAAAAAGCCTGAACACGCCTACACACAAGACACTGACGGCCTTTACCATTGGTTTGATGATGGCCAACTAAACACCAGTTTTTTAGCGCTCGACCAACACGTTATTGCCGGTTTTGGCGAGCAAACCGCGCTTATTTACGACTCCCCCGTAACCAACACGCAGCAGAAGTATAGCTACTACCAGTTACAGCAAGAGGTAGCTAAATTTACCGGTGTAATGCAATCGTTAGGCGTTAGTAAAGGCGACCGCGTTGTTATTTATATGCCCATGATCCCCCAAGCTGTAATAGGCATGCTGGCCTGCGCCCGATTAGGCGCTATACACTCTGTGGTATTTGGTGGCTTTGCAGCGCATGAACTCGCCGTACGTATAGACGATGCAAAACCTAAACTCATACTGAGCGCTTCGTGCGGTGTAGAGGTAGATAGCGTAATAGAATATAAACCGCTGATTGATCACGCCATAGATCTTGCCAATCATAAAATAGATCATTGCGTTATTTACCAGCGCGAACAAGTCGCTGCCACGCTTATCCCCACAAGAGATATTAACTGGGATGAGGCAATGCAAACAGCCACTGCAGTAGAGCCAGTACCTGTAAGTGGGCGTGATCCTCTTTATATTTTATATACCTCAGGCACCACAGGTACGCCTAAAGGCGTAGTGCGTGAAAACGGCGGCCATGGTGTTGCTATGCACTACAGCATGGAAACCGTTTACGGCATGCAGCCCGGCGAGGTGTTTTGGGCTGCCTCAGATATAGGCTGGGTCGTTGGGCACTCCTACATAGTGTATGCCCCGCTAATTTATCGCTGTACAACAGTATTGTTTGAAGGCAAACCAGTTCGCACACCTGATGCCAGTGCATTTTGGCGAGTAGTAGAGCAATACCAAGTAAATGCATTATTTACAGCGCCCACTGCGTTTAGAGCCATCAAAAAAGAAGACCCTAACGCAGAGGGCTTTAAGCAATACAACACCAGTAGTTTAAAACGCTTATTTTTAGCGGGAGAGCGGCTCGACCCGCCAACGTATAACTGGCTAAAAGAAAAAACCAACCTGCCAATACTCGATCACTGGTGGCAAACAGAAACCGGCTGGGCCATTGCCTGTAACCCCGTAGGCATAGAAGAATTAGTAACAAAACCAGGTAGCTCCACCGTGCCAACTCCTGGGTTTGATGTGCAAATATTAAATATGCAAGGCGAGCAATGCGCACCAAACGAGCAAGGCGTGGTGGCTATAAAATTGCCGCTGCCGCCAGGTTGCTTACCCACCATTTGGCAAAACACAGCGCGCTTTAAAACCGGTTATTTAACTCAGTACCCGGGGTATTATCTTTCCGGCGATGGTGGTTACATAGATGACGATGGTTACCTATTTATAATGGGCCGCACAGACGATGTTATAAACGTAGCAGGCCATAGGCTTTCAACCGGCGAAATGGAAGAAATAGTCGCATCCCACCCAGCCGTTGCAGAGTGCGCGGTGTTTGGGGTTACCGATACACTAAAAGGTCAATTACCGATGGCCATGATCGTACTTAAAAACGACTTTACCGGCTCCCCTACCGATGTAGAGCAAGAGCTTGTGCAAACAGTACGCAACCAAATAGGCGCTATAGCGTGCCTTAAAACAATAATAAGCGTAGAGCGATTACCAAAAACTCGTTCAGGTAAAATACTACGCAAAAACTTACGTCAACTGGTCGATGGCGACGAACTACAAATTCCTTCAACCATAGACGACGCCGGTATTTTTGAAGAAATAAACCAGCAGCTCACCCTGCGTTAAATCCAACCTAACAAAGCCATTTTATATTTAAAATAAAATGGCTTTTACTTTGACTGAAATTTTATACTCATTAGCACTTTCTTACTTAATGCTAGGGTCTGTTGATCTTTTAAGGTTAAATTTGCAGCTGTCTGTTTGGTATTTAGGCAAGGCAGAGCCTATATAGTGTGGTTGTTCCCCACAAATAGGCGATAACGTAGCATTAATGCCAAACAGGCTCTGCCCAAAGGGTTCTTCCTAGGGGCTATTTAC
>NZ_DJHW01000133.1:0-81187 GCF_002433295.1 Pseudoalteromonas sp. UBA6610
TAATCAACCTCTGTGCTGTGGCCATGATTAATAGCTACAACATGGTTGTTTAATAATGTATTCCAGCTGTCGTGCATATTTTGAGCTTGGGCCGAAAATGACGTTGCAAACGATGTTGCAAGTAAAGCAGACCCTAACAATAGCGCTTTTAAAGGTGTTTTAAACATATTAGCCTCTGCGCCATGTGTGGTATTTTTCAAGCATGTTAAGTACTTTTTCAGGTGCGTGAGCGCGTTTCCACTCGCCTGCTGCGTACTTGTTACCTTCAGCCCAAGTAGGGTAGCTGTGAATAGTGCCTAATATTTTGTTAAGGCCTAACCCGTGTTTCATTGCCAGTACAAACTCAGCAATTAAATCGCCAGCGTGCTCAGATACCACAGTAACACCGAGTATTTTGTCTTTGCCTTTTGGTGTAATTACTTTAATAAAGCCTTTGGTGGCGCTGTCGGTAATTGCGCGGTCTAGCTCTTCAAATTCAAAGCGAGTGATTTCATAGTCTATGCCTTTATCAATAGCGTCTTGCTCGTTTAAACCAACACGTGCTACTTCAGGGTCAATAAATGTGGTCCACGGGATCACACGGTAATCTACTTTAAACTTTTTAAGGTTACCAAATAAGCCATTTACTGCTGCGTACCAACCCTGATGAGCGGCTACGTGCGTAAACTGATACGGGCCAACAATATCGCCTGCTGCAAAAATATTAGGGTAAAGCGTTTCTAGGTATTCGTTAGTAACTACAGTACGGTTAGTTTCTATGCCAAGTTCTTCAAGGCCGTAACCCTTAAGGCGAGCGCTTCGGCCAACAGCACATAGTAGCTCATCGTATTCAATATCGATTTCGGTATCATTATGCTTTACCACAATGAACTTTTTACCGTCGCGCGCTTCACAGCGCAGTGCCTGATGCGAGGTTAAAATGTTTACGCCGCTCTCAGTAAGCGCTTCGTGAGCAAAGGTAGACACCTCTAAGTCTTCTTTGATCATAATACGCTCAGCCATTTCAATTTGCGTAACATTTGAGCCTAAGCGTGCAAAGCTTTGTGCAAGTTCACTACCAATTGGACCACCGCCAAGTACAACAAGCTTTTTCGGGGCTTCTTCAAGCTCAGCAAATTTAGTCCATAATGTATCGCTTGTTACATAGCCTGTTTCTTCAATACCAGGAAGTGGCGGTACAAATGGGCGTGCACCAGTGGCAATAACAATAGTACGGGCGGTTAATGTTTGCGTGCCACCGTCGTTAAGCTTAATTTCTACAGTCCACGGGTCTAATAATTTACCGTAGCCTTTAACTACATCTACCCCAAGGTTAGTGTAACGCTCAACACTATCGTGCGGGGCGATGTCGGCAATTACTTTATGTACACGTGCCATTACTTTTTTAAACGAAAACTGCGGTGTCGCGTTTTCTAAGCCATAGTGTTCACCGTGGCGAATTTGCTCGGCAATTTTAGCGCTTTTAATAACGGCTTTACTTGGCACACACCCGTAGTTTAAACAGTCGCCACCCATTTCGCCGGCTTCAATTAGCGTTACTTTGGCTTTAACCGCTGCTGCAATGTAGCTTGTTACTAAGCCGCCAGCACCTGCGCCAATAACAATCATGTTACGGTCAAACTTTTTAGGTTTAGTATAGTTTTTGTATACGCGACGTTTTTTAAACACGTTTAAGATTCCTTTAGCAATAAAAGGGAACACACCTAATAAAGCGAACGATAAAATAAGATCGAGCGATAAAATGCCTGATAAGCTTTCAATTTGCGCAAGTTGCGTACCCGCGTTTACAAATACAAATGTACCCGCCAGCATGCCTATTTGGCTTACCCAGTAAAAGGTCCATGCTTTAATGGCGGTAACACCCATCAATAAGTTAATTAAAAAGAACGGAAATACAGGCACTAATCTAAGCGTAAATAAGTAAAAGCCACCTTCTTTTTCAACGCCTGCGTCAATAGCGTCTAAGCGCTCAGGAAAACGTTGTTTAATTGTATCGCGCAATAAGTAACGCGATACTAAAAAGGCAAGCGTAGCACCTACCGTAGAGGCAAACGAGGCTACTAGTAAGCCTTCAACTAAGCCAAATAATGCACCTGCGGCTAGTGTTAATATAGCCGCCCCCGGTAATGAGAGAGCCGTTACCACTACGTATAATAAAAAGAAGCCACCAAAAACCAACAATGGTGATTGCTCTTTATATTGGCTAAATTGATCCATCGAGCCTTTTAAGCCTTCAAGCGTAAGTAACTGGTGTAAATTAAAGTGAAAGAACAAGCCTATAGCCGCTGCTGCAATCAATACCAAAAATAGTTTTTTAATCATGTTCTCTCAACCGCTCTTAAAAATTATGGGTTAGTGTTAATTTTGCGTTTATTGGCAGTTCTGGAAATGCCAATGTTGCGCCAAAGTAACCCCCTTCAAATACTGGGCGCCAGTTTTTTTGATTAGTGACATTGTTTACATCTAATCGCAACTTAGTGCTAGGCGTAAATGCGTAGCTAGTATTAACGTTTAGCGTGTATTGATCACGAATTTTAACTGTTGCTAAAAAGTCTAATGGGTAACTCTTTGTATATAGACCTGAAAAACCCATTTGCCATTTCGAATTAATTGAATAATTTCCGTTAAAACTGAACGATTGCTCAGGAATGCCCTGAACTTGGCGGTTTGAAGGTGCAAACGCGGTAAAACTTGGTGCGCCAACGCCGGTACCTGCAATAATATCTGGGCGTGAATTGTCAAATGCATCGATTACTTGAGCAGAATCTTGACTGCTTGCAGAATTGTCGTAACGAGCATCAATATAGCTGTAACCCGCACTTAGCCAATAAGGGTAGGCATCGTAAAATACTTGGCTTTCAAAACCTGTAGTACGAATACCTGTATTGCTGCCGTCGCGATTACGTAAACTACGGCGCTGGCTAAATACCGCGCCATCAGCGTACCAGTCGCTGTCGGTTGGGGCGTACTTTAAGCCAAACTCAACTAAGGTGTTTTCGGTTGCAAAATTTTGTGCGCTAATTGTGTTATCGCTGCCAAGCGATGTACCGCCAGCCATACTGTTTGATGTGGCTTCGTTATAACTTGCTGCACCATAGGTGGTGTAATCACTATTTAATTTGTAATTAAAGCTAACTTGGCCAGAATGCAGGGTTTCGTTAATGCTGTCGCTTGCAGCAACTTGGCCTTGTGGTGCAATAGGATCGTTTGCTTCTACATCGTAAAAGTCAACGCGGTAACCCACACTTGTATGAAGTTTATCGCCCCAATCTGAGTCTTGCTGAATAGCAATCCCGGTTTGCCATGAACGTGAGTCGGTGGTGTCTGATAGGTTAAAGTCGCCGCTGCCATCGTTATCTAAGTCGTATTGACCACCAGGCGATACAAATACACCTGGGCTTAGCTCTACTAAACGTGCTTTTTGTGCATCGGTTAAGGGAATGCGACGGTTTGAAAGTGGGCCAGTTAAATCAATAGGTAAATCGGCCTCGGTAGTAAATTGGCTGTAGCCAAGTACTTTGTTATAGCGTACGTCAAAAGCAAAAATTGTTTGCTGGTCGCTATTCCAACGGTAAGTAAGCTCAGTACGGTTTTGCGCTGTATCAGCGCCGTCTATAATTTCTACAAAGCTGTTTTGGGCTATTTCTTCACGCTGTAAATGCTGAAAATACGTAATGTTTTTAAGTGAGGCATTAGCACTTAGCTCGCGCTTATAAATGCTGTGAATTAAATAAGTTGTAGCTTCGTTTTGGTTATCAGGGTCGGTAAGTACGGTGCTGCGATCTATTTTTACTTGCCCAGTAGGCGAAACAATTGAACCCGCTGCAGGCACGGTACTGCCATTGGCTTGCACGCCTTGGCCGGTAATATAAAGGCCATCATCAATTAAGGCTTGGGTAGGGCGGTTAATACCTGCGTTGTCGGTAAATTCAACTTGGTATAGCTCAAAGTTAATATCCCAACTGCTTTTATCATCGGGCAATATGCGTAGTGCTGCAAATAAACTGTCGCTTTTAGTGCCTGAGTAATCGTAGTAACTGCCTTCATCAAGGTGCTCGTAACTTACTCTAAGGCCCACTTTATCTTTTATAATGGGGGCAGTGTAATCTACTTGCGCACTGTATTGATCCCATCGCCCCGCTGAGAGCTTAACTTTACCTTTACTTTCATCTGTAGAGGCAGTCTTTGAGTGTAAATTTACAAAACCACCGTTACGTTGGCTTGAGCCAAATAAAACCGGCGGTGCACCCTTTACTACATCTATTTGTTCTACAGAATTGAACGATAACGGCACACCAAAGCCATTATTACCAGCTTGGCGACGTGTACCATCTTGAAAAAGCTCACCCAGTTGGCCACGAATAGTAGGTAAGCTTGGCGCACCAAAGCCACTTGCAGAGTAAGTGTTTGGGCTTACGGCTAGTACGTCTTGTAGGGTAGTAATATTTAGTTGCTCTATTAACTCGCTTGAAATAGGCGTGACTGAGCGTGCTATATCTTGCAGTGCAAGGTTGTCGCCGAAGGGACCGTTAATAGTGGCACCTTTTACAGAAAGCCCTTGAGATTTAATCGTTTGGCCTGCTACTTCAATACGTTCAATTGAGTCGGTATTAGCTGCAGATTGTGCCGCATGAGCATAAAAATTAGGTGTGAGTGAAGCGGCTATAAAAAGTGCCAAATATGAATGTTTCAAAAGGGTTCTCATTTTGGTTAGTGTGAATGTGGCAATAAAGACCTGCAGCATTGTGAATAACTTTCAGTAAATATTAATTCTTTTTGTTTTTTAGAATGAAACGTTAAAAGCTTAGCACATTGCTCAAAAGCGTTATTCAGTTTTAGGCACTATGTTTTTGTTTTACAAATACTGTAGTTAGTTATTGCCATAATAGGTCGTAATTTATAAATAGCGGTTTTATACGCAAACAAACCAAAAGCAGGGCACCGAATTTATTAAAAAATTATACATTAAGATGAAATAAAATATGTGTTGAGCGGTCTTGCTAGTTTCAACATTAAATTATTTAGTTTTAAGGAAATTTTATGACTGGTACAACAGGTACTGACTTTCAAAATCGTTTGCAGTGGTCGCTTTTTTCGCTACGCCTAGGCGTATTTATTGTAATGATTATGTGGACGTTTGATAAGTTTGTTAACCCTGGGCATAGCGCTCGAATTTTTGAGCATTTTTATGGTATTAGCGGCTCTACAGATGTGGTTGCTTATGTACTGGGGGCGTTACAGCTTATTTTAGTGTTGGCTTTTTTAGTGGGTATTAAAAAGCGCCTTACTTATGGCGTTATATTTGTAATGCACGGCCTTTCTACGCTTTCATCTTATAATCAGTATATTGATGGCTTTAATAACTTATTGTTTTTTACAGCGTGGCCAATGTGGGCAGCGTGTTTTGCACTGTATGTGTTACGCGAGCAAGACGTTAAATTTACCATTAAGTAGCGCTGCAAAAAAAAGGTTATAAGCCATACGGCTTATAACCAATAAGTACACAAGGGAGTGTATGGAAGTCGGTTTAATTAATAACTAATGCATGGCATCGTTATACTGTTTAGCTAGGCTTTCTTTTTGTGCTTCGGTTAGGGCTTTACCCGCTAATTGAAATACTTCATGTTCTTCTTCACTTAAATGATGATGCACTAAATGGTGCAATTTTTTAGCTGCAACTAACCAAGCAGATGAGCTCATTTCTGTGTCTTCAAGTTGTTCAATTAATTCGTCAATTTCATGGTGTTCAGCAACGCTGTGGCGTGCTTTTTCGTGCGTTAGATCGTCAAACATAAGTGGGTTATAAAAATAACGCTCTTCAAATTTTGCGTGATCTTCTAATTCAGTTTTTAGCTCGTCCATTAGCTTGTGGCGCTGTTGCGTATCGCCGTGCGTTTGAATAAGGGCATCTACTAACTCGCGTTGTTTATCGTGGTCGTGACGTAGCGCTTCAAAAATATTCATAACTCTTTCCTTGCTGTAATTGCTTTATAAACTTTTAAAAGCAAGCGCAGTGCCAGATTTTAATGTGTTGATATAATTGATTTTAATGTACTTTTGGCTGGTTTGGATGGCGTTGCTCTGTAACTTTTACACATAAACAGCTGCAATTTTTTCAGATTAAAAGAGGTGATTGCTTTTGACGCTACATAAGCTTACATATTTTTACTGGTTGGGTATTTTATTGAGATGGTAAAGTAGCGCATTATTTGGGTAAAAGCTGTACATACTTGCCTTACATATATTTTTATAAAACTTTAGATATTAGGGTAGTTTAAGGATGAACTTAAAAAGCCCCACTACAGCATTATTGCTGTGCGCGTTATTAAGTGCATGTAGTACAGCCGAGCATTCTGAACGACGTGTATGCATACAAGAGGCAGAAATGACTGAGCTAAATGGCGCTAAAACAAGCTTAAAGGTTTACAATGAATGTGTAAGCGCTCAAATAAAAAAGGATGCTAAAGGCGACACTTTTTTTGATGAAGTTGGTGTGTTTTTTATTGATCTACTTGTTTTAATAGCCGATTAAGTAAGTAAACTTACAGCTATAATTTAAAGCACAAGGGGGCGTAAAATAGGATTGAATATGAAAGCGTTTTTAATTGTATTTTCATTGTGTATATTTTTAACTGGCTGTGCGGCAAAGCCTTATGCGGGCTCTGCAAAATGTATGGAGCAAGCTGATATAGCTTATGAAACCAATATACATAAAAATGAGCCGCTAAATAATGAATGCAAAGCTACAAAAGTAAATACGCCTAATAAAGAGTTTGAGGATCATAGTTTTGTTGATAGAAGTCTTTTACAGCTAATAGTTAGTTTTTTAAACGGTATATTTAGATAATTAAAATACAATTAAATAAGGTATGTATGCAGGAAGAACTAAAAGCAAAAATTATAGCTGTATGCGATAAAAAAATAGCAGCCAAAGGCGAAAACGTAGGCCTTTCTTTTTACGCTTTTTTTGCAAATAAAAATACGGATCCTGAGCTGCTGTTGCAAGCCGCTACGTGGTGGATACACACCCATAAGTTAGATCACTTTGAAAAAGCGATAAAAATAAAACAAATGATTATTGAAGGTGACTAATAACGTATATTTACGCGATTGCTATTTGGTTTCTACCATTTTCTTTTGCTTTATAAAGTTGTTGGTCTGCACGTTTAATTAGCTCGCTGAGTGAGTCGCTTTTAGCATCACTTATTGCCACGCCAGCACTAAAGGTAACGTGTGTTTTACTTGGCAATGCCTCAATATGACTGCAGTACTGCGTTAACTTATTTTCAAGATTTTCAAAAAAGTTGTTTATTTTATCCCGGTTTTGCGTTTTTAAAACAAATAGCCACTCTTCGCCGCCATAGCGCCCAAACTTATCGTTAGTACTTAGTGTGTCTTTTGCTGCTTGAGCAAATTTTATAAGTACTAAATCTCCTATATCATGGCCAAATTTGTCGTTAATAGCTTTAAAGTAATCTAAATCGACAATAGCTATTGCTAGGCTCTGCTGGGATAAACACTCATTTGCTTTTTGCAAAATGCCACGCCGATTTAAGCTGTTAGTTAGGTAGTCGGTTAATGCTATAGCATGGTATTTTTTACGTTGGCGCATTTGGCGGTAAAATAAAAATAGCGACACGATGACCAAAATAAAGGCAATTGAGGCACTTAAGCGCCAAATTATTTTTTGCTGGTGTTCTTCTGTAGCCTGCAGTTTGTTTATGTCTTTTTCGTATTCTAGCTGTAAAATTTTGTCTTCTTTTTCTTTTACTTCAAATTTAACTTGTAAAGTTTTTATATTGGTTTCGCTGGTGGCTTCGTAGTGTTTTATTGTATAAGCAAGCTCATCTTCAATAGCTTTAAATGCATCTTCGGTGAAGTTAAGCTGGCGCTTTAATTTATAGCGTTTGCTTAAAAAATCAGCCTTATAAATGCTGCGGCTAAATTTATCTAGGTTTAAAAATACTTCGTCGTTTACTTGGTTGGCTTTATTTAATAAATTTTGCTTTGTGTAGATGTCTGATAATAAAATCATTGATGCTAAATGCATGTCATTAATGCCGGCTGAGCTTGCAAGTGCAATGTTTTTGTTTACAAGCATTAAAGCTGTATCGTAATTACCCTGCAGGTATTGAATATTTGCAATAGAATATTGAGCGAAGGCTAAACCTTTTTTCATATTAACTTTGCTAAAATAAGCCAGCGCTTTATTTAAGTATACAAGCGCGTTTTTAGGCTGACCGACCTCAAGTAATACGTTCCCTAAACTCCAATAAGCTTTAGCAGTAAATAGGCCGTCGCTTGTTTGCTCGTAGGCATCTACCGCTTTTTGGGCATAATAAATGGCTTTTTCTTTATCATCTTTGTAGAGGTAGTTGTAAGCGTCGGCAATTTTTCTAAAAAAGTAGCCCTGCGAGGCTATGTCTTCTTCTTTTATAGCAAGCTCTAAACCTGTTAATGCCGCACTTAGCGTTTTTTTAAGTTCGTCGGTTTCGGTGTAGTAATAGGCTATAGCCCGAAAAACAATGATTTGTTCGTTAGGAGAAAGCTGTTTTACCTGCGTTTGCAGTTGATTAGCAAGCGATTGCGCATTACTTAGCTCTTTGTTAATTGCGAAAAGCTTAAGCTGAGCCTCTAAAAATAGTAAGTGACTGTTTTTATATGTTACAAGCTCAGTACTCTTTAAATACATTAGCAAATGGGTACCTAGCGCGGTGTATTGTTCTTGTCGAAAAAGTAGCTCTGAATATAAGGCAGCCGCTTCAAGGTGCAACTGTTTATGCTTTGTATGTTTAGTGACATTATAAGCGTGGGTTAGTTGTTTTTGGTGTAAAAGGTAATCTAGCTTGTTGGCTTTAATATCACTAAGCAGGCTTTGGATTGATTTTATATCAGATGAAGTTAGTGAAGAGCTATTGGCAAATGTAGCACTACTAGTTAGTAAAAATAACAGGAGCACAAAAAAGCGAAACCACACCATATTGATTTTTATTATTATATTGTTCGTCATTTATTTTTTACTGAATCAACACCTAAAACGATATAACTAACTATAGCATTGCTTGTAAATAACAAGTTAATACTTTATTGGGAATACACCACCATATCCCTTTGAAAACTGCACTTTCTAGTAAATAAGTATGAAAACTATTAAAAAAATAATCATGACACCCATCTAAAACTTAATTATGACACCCATCTAAACACAAATAATAATGACACCCATAAAAATAATCAAGACACCCATCTAAAACTTAATTATGACACCCATCTAAACACAAATAATAATGACACCCATTATAATAGTTGTATAAAACACAAGCTCGGACTACGCTTTAGCTTAAATAATGAACAGGGTTGTGTTATGGCTATTGCTCGAAAGCGCCAAATAAGTTTGGCAGATACAAAATATTATCACTGTATTTCACGTTGTGTTCGCCGGGCATATTTGTGTGGTGAAGACCCTTTTACAGGACAAAATTACGCGCATAGAAGAGGGTGGGTAGAGGATAAGCTTATCAGCCTTGCAAAGGTATTTTGTATAGATGTTTGTGCATACGCAGTTATGAGTAATCATACACATATTGTGTTGTATGTAGATGATAAAAAAGCTAATAGGTTAAGCGACAAAGCAATAGCAATTCGTTGGCATAAGCTTTTTAAAGGCACTGCTATCACTCATAAATTTATACGCGGTGAGAAGTTATCGGCTACCGAACATTGGTTTTTAAACGAGAGCCTAAAGCTGTATCGAGAACGCTTAAGTAGTATTAGCTGGTTTATGCGAGCATTGAACGAAAATATTGCAAGGCGAGCTAACAAAGAAGATGGCTGCACAGGGCGATTTTGGGAAGGGCGATTTAAATCTCAAGCGTTACTAGATGAAGTTGCTTTGTTGGCGTGCATGGCATATGTAGATTTAAATCCAATACGCGCCAAAGCGGCTGAAACACCTGAGGATTCGCACTTTACGAGCGTAAAACAACGCATAAAATCAATTGCACTTAAAAGCAACCAGGCGTTAAAAGTTAAGCAGCCAAAACAGTTATTACGCTTTGCAGGAAAGCCTAAAAAATACATGCCAAAAGGTTTACCATTCGAATTAAAAACGTATTTAGAGTTAGTGGAATTAACAGGCAGATGTATTCGAGCTGATAAAATAGGCTTTATTGCGCATTCAACACCTGAATTATTGATACGCCTGAATATAGCGCCAGAGAACTGGTTAAAACTTACAACCGAATTTGGCAATGTTTTTCATGGAGCGGTGGGGCGTGTAAGTTCATTAGATAGTTATTGTAAACACCAAGCTATTAAGCGAAGGCCTAGCTATTCAAATAGTAAAAAATTATTAGCCTAATAAAACCGTTAAATAAATAGTATGTCACTTAGCTTTGCTGAGCTTTTATTGTGCCTGAAGTTTCTTATTGGCCATAAGATTATTATAAAAAGCTTAAGTATATAAACTTAAACATCTCCATTACCACTCAACATCTCAAATCAATATATAAATCCAACCAAATATATCTTACTACATTGTTAATTTATAAATAATCAGAGTGGGTGTCAAAATTATTATTTTGATAAGATTATGATAAAAAGCTTAAGTATATAAACTTAAACATCTCCATTACCACTCAACATCTCAAATCAACATATAAATCCAACCAAATATTTCTTACTACACTTTTAATTTATAAATAATTAGAGTGTGTGTCATAGTTATGGCTTTATTATGACTAAGAAAGATTAAAGGGATGCCATATCTATAAATATCCTCATATATCTTGAACTCGAGGGCTTACCTCGTTTGTTAATTTAAGATGGGTGTCAAAGTTATTATTCAACACCTGAATTATTGATACGCCTGAATATAGCGGCCAGAGAACTGGTTAAAACTTACAACCGAATTTGGCAATGTTTTTCATGGAGCGGTGGGGCGCGTAAGTTCATTAGATAGTTATTGTAAACATCAAGCTATTAAGCGAAGGCCTAGCTATTCAAACAGTAAAAAATTATTAGCCTAATAAAACGCATTAAATAAATAGTATGTCATTTAGCTTTGCTGAGCTTTTACGGTGCATGAAGTTTCTTAATGGCCATAAGATTATGACTAAAAGCGTAAGTATATAAACTCAAACATCTCTATTTCCACTCAACATCTCAAATCAAATATAAATCCAACCAAATATTTCTTACTACATTGTTAATTTATAAATAATTAGAGTGGGTGTCATAGTTATGGCTTTATTATGACTAAGAAAGATTAAAGGGATGCCATATCTATAAATATCCTCATATATTTTGGACTCTAGGGCTTTCCTAGCCTGTTAATTTATAATGGGTGTCAAAGTTATTATTTTGTATAAATCTGTATTGGTTGACATGTAGAATGAATGCTCTACCATATTGGGTAGAGCATTCATTCTACATGGGTTAAACACTTTGCTAAAACAAGATATAGCTGCTGCACTTGAGGTGGCCTTTAGTCAACATGGTTTTGCTGAGCCTAGTGTGGCTAAGCTGCAAAAACTCAGTGGCGTTAGTTTGCGCACCCTTTATAAATATTACCCGTCAAAGCAGGCAATGATCATTGCTGCGCTTGAGTACCGACATAATCGCTATATTAATTTTTTACTTAAAAATGCACCTGCTCCGGGAGTTGAGGCGGTTTTGCACATGTTTGATCAACTAAAAGCGTGGATGGTGCAATTTGCGCCTAATGGCTGTTTATCTATTAATGCGTTGTCGGCGTTCCCTGAAGATGAAGCTATTAGCCTTGCGGTGCAAACACATAAAAATGACGTAAAAAAACTGCTAGGTGAGCAAGGTTTAAATTCATCGTTGGCTAGTAGCTTGTTTTTGCTGCATGAGGGAGTGTCGAGTGCATGGCCAGTTATGGGCGATGAGGCGGTTACATCAGCAAAAAACAATATTCTTAAATTAATATAATGGAGCAACCAATGGCAAATTTACCTAGCACAATGCACGCTGTACAGCTTACCGAGCATGGCGATTTTGATGTATTAAAGTATGCAACTAACTTACCGTTGCCAGGGCTTGCACAAACAGATGTACTTATAAAAGTCATGGCGGCAGGTGTTAATAACACAGATCTTAATACCCGCACGGCGTAGTACGCTAAAAAACAAAGCAGTAAAGACGATGCAAGTTGGTCTGGTGATGCGTTTGTTTTTCCTCGTATTCAAGGGGCAGATGTATGCGGCGTAATTGTGGCTGTTGGTAAAAACGTAGATCAAAGCCGTATTGGTGAGCGCGTTATTGTTGAGCCATGTTTAATTAAAGCTAATGGCGAAACGCTTAAATCGCCATGGTATTTTGGCTCTGAGTGTGATGGTGGCTTCGCACAATTTACCCGCGTTGACTCTATTCACGCTTATAAAATCAATAGTAACTATAGTGATGAAGAGCTGGCCTCTTTTCCGTGCTCATATTCTACGGCCGAAAACATGCTGTTTCGCTCAAACCCACAGCAAGGGCAAACTGTTTTAATTACAGGCGCTTCTGGTGGTGTTGGCTCAGCGGCAGTGCAATTAGCTAAAGCACGTGGCGCTTTTGTTATTGCCATTACGAGTAAAAGTAAGGCGCAGCAGCTTGAAGAGTTAGGTGCCGATAAAGTTATATTTCGTGAAGATGATTTAATTCAAGCCTTAGGTAAAAACAGTGTTGATGTAGTCATTGACCTTGTTGCCGGTGAGCAATGGCCTGCACTGCTGGAGGTATTAAAACCAAAGGGGCGTTATGCGGTGTCGGGCGCTATTGGCGGGGCATTAGTCGAGCTTGATATACGTACTTTGTACTTAAAAGATTTAACTTTTTTTGGCTGTACAGTTATAGAGCCTGAGGTATTTAAAAGCTTAGTTAACTTTATTGAACAAGAAAAAATAAAGCCTATTGTGGCGCAAACATTCCCATTGAGCGAAATTGTTACAGCGCAAAAAGTGTTTGCACAAAAACAACACGTAGGAAAAATTGTACTCACTATCGCCCATAGCGAATAGCGCGTTAAACAACAAAGCCCGTTACAAAGTAAGCGGGCTTTTAAATGGTAACAAGCTTATAAGCTTTTTTTAGGCGGTAAAGCCACGTTTGCAAATATGAGCCCTGCTACAAGCGACATAAATATTAAAAACGTTTGCTGGCCTATATGCTCGGCGTAAACAAAGTCTTGGCCTTCAATAAGCGAGTTTAAGCCAATATACGTTTTACTGCCGGGTACCAGTACAATTAAGCCTTGCATGGCAACAATGGAAGCTGGCGCATTTGCAACGCGGTTAAATAAGTTACTAAACACTCCAACCGAAAGCGCACCAACAAACGTGCCTAACGTGTAGTCAAGGTACATAGCCGAACCAATACTCGTGCCATAGGCTATAAAACCAGATGCGATTGACCATCCAGCATGTTTAAGTTTGGTTCTAAATATCACTATTAAGCTGCTACAAAGTAAAAATATAGCCAGCCACGCAGTCCAGCGCGGTAGTGGCTCAGGCTGTACAAAATCGGTTTGGCCAAATATGGCAAAGCCAATGCCTATGCCAATAAAGGCGCCAAAGTACAGTTTAAATAACAGCATAAACGAGTCCATAACCCGCGCCGTACCCGACACCAAATGCCTAGCTGCAAGTTCTGCTAAACCAAGCGCTAGCGCTAAACCAGGTATAAATACAATAATGGCTGAAAGCACCACTAACCGTATATTTATATCGGGCGAAATATACACACTTATTGCACAAGCCAGCACTGCCGATACTATAGCAACCAGGGGCTCTAGCATGTGAGCAACCCGTTTTGAGCGCCCCGACCACAGTACAAACACATACACCACTAAAGTAAGCAACGCAGACCAAATAACGTCTGTCCAACTGGTACCCATTAGCATGGCAAATGCACCCCCCGATGTTGCAAAAGCAATACCGGTAACAAATTTATTGTACGGGTTTGGCATGTCGTAAATGGCATCAAGCTGAGCATCAACCTCTTGTAAGGTGAGCTTGTCGTCGAGCATTTGATTAACTAAGTCGTCGGTGTCGGCAAGTGAGCCTAAGTCGTGATCGCCTGGGTCTACGCGTGCCACGTGGGTGTATTCGTCTTCGTGGCCATCAGTCCAAATTACAAACGTTACCGAAGTTGGCGACATAACAAAAGACGATTTAAGTCCTAAGTAAGTGGCCACTTCCATTAAGTGTGCTTCTAGGCGGTACGCAGGGGTGCCGTACTTATGAAGCATTTTACCTAATTTAACGATAAATTTGCGTTTTTCAGTAAAGGTTGCAGTTTTCAAATCTTGTATGGACCAGTGTGTAAATAAATTAGCTAAAAGTATAGGCTAAAACGCCCATTTGTAATGGGCGCGATTTTAAACACAAATCTGTAGGAGTCTAGTCATTTTTAATCTAATTTTTTATTTTTTTCAGCAATCCATTGCGCCATATATTGCGTACTGCGCATAGTATGGTGTTTTAACATTTGTCCGGTGAAGTTTTTTTCCCTATGCGCTTTTAAATCGTTGCTTATTGAGTCAATTTTATTAATTAGCGCCGCGCTTAATTTTACTTTGTCGTACAAGGTATTAAGTAGCGTATTGCCAGCTTGCTGCGCGTGTGTAAAACCGGCTTGATTGGTGTAAAGCTCAACGGCTGCATTTGCAAAATCGTCGGTATTATTAGCCACTTTACCAGGCCATGGTAGTTCGTTGTGCATGCCCTCACTGCCTATGTCGGTAGTTACACTAGGGGTTTGCATTATCATTGCTTCTAGCAGCTTGCCTTTTATACCTGCGCCAAAACGAAGTGGGGCTAAACATACGCGTGCGCTTTGCATTACCTCATAGGCGTTATCGGCCCAGCCTTTTATTAAAAAACCGGTTTTAGGGTTATTAAGTGCTGTTGCTTTTGGTGGCGGGTAAGAGCCATAAATATGCAGTTCTGCTTTTGGTAATTGCTTGCGAATAAGCGGCCATATTTTTTGTAAGTACAGCACGGCATCCCAGTTGGGGGCGTGTCTAAAGTTACCTATGGTCATAAAGTGCTCACGTTGTTCAAACGATTTAGTTTGCGCAGGTAAAGCCGTTAAATCGACCATAAAAGGGAGATGATGTAATAAACTGGCTTCTACGTTAAATACACTACTAAGTAATTGCATTTCAAAGCTTGAAATAATTAAGCTTAGGTCGCAGCGCAATATTGCGGCTATTTCGCGTTTAGCTATGTCTGAATGTAAATCGCTGGTGGTAAATTCTCGCTCGCCTTTGTGCGCTTCGTGGCGCGCATTACGTAGGCATTGTAAATCTTCGGTATCGAGTATTTTAATGGCATTGGGGCAATGTTTATCTACACGCCAGCCAAATTGCTCTTCCATCATAAAGCGGTCAAACATCACTATGTCTGGGTTGTACGCTTTAACGTACTCATCAAAACTTTCGCAGTTTAGGGCAATGCTTTGACTGGTTATACCAAAGTGATCTAGGTTTACCATGTGCTCGGTGCGTTGTGCTGGGGTGGCAAATTCTACTTGCCAATTTTGCGCTTTAAACGCGTTTAATAACGACATCATGTGCGTACCCGCAGCAGACGAATTTGGCTCTGGCCATACGTAACCAATTACCAGCACTTTTTTCATTTCGGTGTTTCTCTAATTTGTAGGTTTACATTTACCAGTGTTTTTACTGGTGCAGTGTTTGTTTGAAGTTGTTCTTGCAGCACTAAAATACTGCGCTTAGCAAGCTCTTGCGTGTTTATATTGGCGCAAGTAAAGCGAGGTTGAATTTCGGTAATATCAGGAATATGTAAGCAACTTACTATATTGTTTTTCAAATGCGGGGCGGCGGCTAAAACGCCATGCGCAATTATATTATTAGCGCATACAACCGCGTCAATACTCGGATTATTAAGTAATGTGCTACTAAATATTTGCTTAGCATGTAATGGGGTGCTTTTTGTGCACGTAATAGCTGGCTCAGGGGTTATATTGTGTTTTTTACACGCACTATTAAAGCCACTTAATAAACCCTGTGCAGATAAGCTTTCATCACCCATAAACAGTATGTTTTTAGGCGAATCATTTATTAGCTGCAATGTTACTACATGGCTTGCTTTAGTGTAGTCGGGTAAAACACACGGGGCTGAGCTGTAAGGTACTTCGTGCATTAGGCTAATAACATGGTAGGCAGCAGCAAGGTTGTCGAGCCACTGGGCACAGGTACTAGCCACAGGGCAAATTATAAATGCAGCCACTTTGTATTCTTTTAAATTATTTATTAGCTGCGTTTGGCGCTCTACGCTGTTGTTACTACTAACAATAATGGCCTGAAAAAAAGCTTCGCTCAAAGCCTGCTCTATATTTTTAGCAAGCAATGCCATAAGCGGGTTTGTTAAATCGTCAATCACTACAACCACTAAATTAGAGCGCCCTGAGCGCATAGCTGCTGCATCGCGATTATACACATAGCCTAGCTCATCTATGGCTTGTAACACTTTTTGTTTGCTTTTATCGGCTACTTTATTACTCTGCGTAAGCACCAATGATACGGTCGATTTAGACACCCCCGCACGGTGGGCAACATCAAAAATAGTGACCGATTTAGCTTTGTTAGGCATGGTATTTTAAGCGCGCAGTAGTGAGTAAATAGCTGCGTAGTGTAGCGTATATAATGCGTTTAAGTCATCTTTTAGCCCTGTAATTTAAAGCTTAATGCTTTATGAACAGAGCAAAACATGTTTATATACCTTTTATAATCTTAAAAATAACAAAAGGATAAAAACATGAACGCATTTAGGCTGTTAGTTGCCTTTATTTGTTGTGTTGTAATAATGCCAAACAGCTATGCTGAGCAAGGTTATCAAACACCTTCGCCTGAGCTAGCCGCTGTGGTAGATGCCAAATTAGCACCCACTAGTTTTTTATCTAGCGATGGCCAATGGCTTGCTTTATTTGAGCGTAAGCGCGTAGAGACGCTTGACGAGCTTGCTAAAGATGAGCTTAAACTTGCGGGTATAAAGCTTAACCCTGCTAACTTTTCACGCTCGCGTGTTAGCGCTAAATACAGCGCGCTTGAGCTTAAGCATGTGCAAAGCGGCACCGTTATTAATATTAATAATTTACCAAACGGTATTATTCGCTCGCCTAAATGGTCATCTAACAGTAAATATTTAGCGTTTGTTGTAGAGCAACAAAACCAAGCAAATTTATGGCTTTACAGTGTAGAGACAAAGCAAGCGAAAATGCTCTCAAATGCAGCGCTTAACTCGGTTATTACCGCTACGCCTTACCAATGGCTACCCGATAGCAGCGCACTGGTTGCAAATTTAGCGGTTAATATAGGTAAACCCGCGTTAAAAAACAGCAGTCAAAATGTAGTGCCTGTAATACAACAAAGTACAGGCGAAAAAGCCCCAGCGCGTACCTATCAAAACTTATTAACCAGCCCGTTTGACGAAGCACAGTTTAAATTTTACGGCCAAGGGCAATTAGCTTACGTAACGCTTGATGGCAATACACAAGCCATTGGCAGCCCTGCATTATTTAAATCGTTTTCGGTATCGCCAGATTCAACCAATATATTAGTTGCTGCGATAAACGAGCCGTTTTCGTATCAAGTACCGTACAGCCGTTTTGCCAGCACTTGGCAAATATGGGGAATGCGCGGTTACGCATTAGCTGAGCTTGTAAAACAACCGCTTGCCGATAACATTCCACAAGGCTATGACAGTGTTCGCACCGGCCGCCGCGATTTTGAATGGCGCGCGGATCAAGGCGCAGAAGTTATTTGGGCCGAAGCGCAAGATGGCGGCGACATGAAAACCGATGTTAAGCACCATGATTATATTTATAGCCTACGCGCGCCGTTTAAACGCGAGCCAAAACTGTTTGCTAAAGTAGAGCGCCGCTATGCTGGTATAGTTTGGGGTAATCAAAATATTGCCATGCTTAGCGACTGGCGCTTTAGCGACCGCCAAGTGCGTACGTATGTTATTCAGCCACGCAATGCAGATAAAAACCGTGTGCTTTTTTCTGAGCGAAGCTATAACGATGCGTATAAAAACCTAGGTAGCTTTATATACGAGCGTAACGATTTAGGCGCCAACGTTATTAAAATTGTTGGCGGGCGTTATATGTATCTGCGCGGTAACGGCGCGTCTGAGCAAGGTAATATTCCGTTTTTAGACCAGTACGATGTAAAAACGAATAGCAGCAAGCGTTTATGGCAATCACAAGCGCCATACTACGAGCGTGTTCGTGCATTGCTTGACGACGAAGGCGAGCGCTTTATAACTGTGCGAGAGTCTAAAACCGAGCAACCTAACTTTTTTATTCGTGATTTAGATAACGATACTCTTACGCAGCTTACTAATTTTGCTCATCCGTACCCTGCATTTAAAGGGGTTACAAAAGAGCAATTACGTTATAAACGCGATGACGGGGTTGAGCTTTCGGGCACGCTTTATTTACCACCAGGTTACGATGTAACCCAAGGCCCGTTACCTGTACTTATGTGGGCGTACCCACTTGAATACAAAGATAAAGCCGTAGCATCACAAGTGCGCGAATCGCCATACGAATTTACTTACATTGGCTATTGGGGCCCTATGCCTTACCTTGCTAAAGGTATTGCCGTATTTGACGACCCTAAAATGCCTATTGTAGGTATTGATGGCAGCGAGCCAAACGATAACTTTAGAAAGCAGCTAGTTTCAAGTGCGAAAGCTGCGGTTGATGTGCTGGTTAAAAAAGGCATTGCCGATAAAAACAACATTGCTATAGCAGGGCACTCGTACGGTGCATTTATGGTGGCAAACCTATTAGCGCATAGCGATTTATTTAAAACCGGTATTGCTCGCAGTGGTGCTTACAACCGTACCTTAACGCCGTTTGGTTTTCAGGGTGAAGAGCGTGATTTTTGGCAAGCACAAAGTGTGTACGCAAACATGTCGCCGTTTTTCCATGCTGAAAAAATTAACGAGCCAATGCTAATGATCCACGGCAAAGAAGATCCTAATTCTGGAACTTTCCCAATGCAAAGTGAGCGCATGTACGCCGCCCTAAAAGGCTTAGGTAAAGACGCTCGCTTAGTAATGCTCCCTTACGAGGCACATGGCTACCGCGCACGTAAAAGCTTATTGCATGTACTGTGGGAACAAGAGCAATGGCTAGATAAGTATTTATTAAGTGATACCGCAAAGCCAGTAGAGGTCATTACTCAGCCAGTGGCAAGTACTGAACAATAGTAGATAATAGGTAACCAATAGCGCGGCTACTTTAGCCGCGTTTTTTGCTTTTAATATAGAGAGAAAAAATGATTGATGTTGCAGCGCTTGCCGTTTTTATTCCTACCTTCTTTTTTGTATCTATCACACCGGGTATGTGTATGACCCTTGCCATGACATTAGGTATGAGCATAGGTGTAAGGCGCACATTATGGATGATGATAGGTGAGCTGTTAGGGGTCGCAAGTGTTGCTATTGCTGCGGTATTAGGTGTTGCAAGCGTAATGCTAAATTACCCTAATGCGTTCGATATTTTAAAATGGGTAGGCGGTGCATACTTAATTTATATAGGTATAAATATGTGGCGCGCAAAAGGTAAAATGTCGATTGATACACAAAAACCGCATGATGTAAGTCGCCAGTCGCTATTTACGCAAGGCTTTGTAACTGCCATTGCTAATCCAAAGGGCTGGGCGTTTATGATCTCTTTACTACCGCCATTTATTAGCGTTGAACACGCACTCGCCCCGCAACTGTTAGTGCTTGTTTTAGTTATTATGATAAGCGAATTTATTTGCATGTTAGCGTACGCCACAGGCGGTAAAAGCCTACGTTTATTTTTAAGCCGTGGTGATAATATAAAATGGATGAACCGAATTGCAGGCAGCCTTATGGTGCTAGTAGGCATATGGCTGGCATTAGGGTAATTAAATAACAGTTGATATTATCAATTAATTTGATATAGTTGATTTTGTCATCTATTTTAAGAGAAATACCTGTTTAATGAATACGCCTACTTTAGTAAATTCTGCGCTCGTAGAGCCTAAAAAAACACCGATCACTTATAAAATAATGGCGATGGTAAGTATTATTGTTTTTGTAGGCGGCAGCTTAACAGGTATTATGACTTACACAAATGTAGGTATGACTGAGCATTTTTATATGGATTGGTTTATCTCGTTTTTAAGTGCGGTGTTGGTTATGGCTCCTGTGGGGTTAGCAATGACAGCCCTTATGAATACCTTGGTGGCTAAGTTATTACCAAAAGCAAGTGAGCTAAAACGCAATTTAGTGATTAGTGTTTTTATGGCGCTTACCATGGAGTCGCTAATGGCGTTTGTAACCGCTACTAACAATATAGGTTTTGCCAATATGCGCTTATTTTATACCGCGTGGGTAGAGGGGTTATTAGCCGCGCTACCCATTGGTTTAACATTAATGCTTGTTATGTCGGTTACCGTAAAACCTAAATTAGAGCGGTTTTTAAAAAGCTAAAGTGCGCTTTTTAAAAACGTTGCCGTGCGGCTATGCTTAGATTGAGCCACATCTTCTGGTTTACCTTGAGCAACAATTAAGCCACCTTCGTCCCCCGCTCCTAGGCCAATATCAATAACCCAATCGCTGTTACTGGCTACTTGCATATCGTGTTCAACCATAATAACGGTGTTGCCCGCATCAACTAAGCCATTTAACTGCGCCATCAACATGGCTACATCTTTTGGGTGTAGGCCGGTGGTTGGTTCATCTAAAATATACAGCGTATCGCCGCGCTGTGCACGTTGCAGCTCTGTGGCAAGCTTTATGCGCTGGGCCTCTCCGCCCGAAAGCTCAGTAGCCGGTTGTCCTAAACGTAAATAGCCAAGGCCTACTTGTAAGAGCGCATTTAGCGCACGTAAAATAGCGGGTTCATCGGCAAAAAATGTATGCGCTGACTCCACCGTTAAATTAAGCACATCGGCAATGGTTTTATCTTTATAGGTAATGTCGAGTGTTTTTTGGTTGTAGCGCTTGGCGTTACACACAGGGCAAGGCGAATACACGCTTGGTAAAAATAACAGCTCCACGCTTACAAAGCCTACGCCTTCGCAGTTGTCGCAGCGGCCTTTTTTCACATTAAACGAAAAACGACCTGCATCGTATTTACGCGCCTTTGCCTCTTTAGTATTGGCAAACAATTTACGTACGTGATCGAACAAACCAGTGTAAGTAGCAAGGTTTGAGCGAGGCGTGCGGCCAATGGCTTTTTGATCAACCGTTATTAGGCGCTTTATATGCTCAAGGCCCTCGGTTATTTTGCCATGGGTTGGTGTTTGGAGTTCTTGATCAAGCAAGTCGGCTTCATCGGTAGGCATTGGCGGCGGCGTTTTTTGTCCTAAAGCATCTTGAATAAGCTCGACTAAGGCTTGGCTTACTAAGCTTGATTTACCTGAGCCAGAAACCCCCGTAACACTTGTAATAACCCCAAGCGGAAATTCGGCACTGATGTTGTGTAAATTGTTACGCTCAATACCACTTAGCTTAAGCCAGGCTGCTGGCGTACGTTGTGTTTGATGATTTGGCTTTGCGTTATTGTTATGTTTAAAAAGATGCTGACTTGTATGTGAGTTGCTCACTTGCTCTAAGCCTTCAACTGGGCCGCTGTAAACAATATTACCGCCATGCGAACCCGCATTTGGCCCTACATCAACCACCCAATCGGCGTGGCGAATTACACTTGTATCATGCTCCACCACAAATACTGAGTTACCAGCCGCTATTAGCTCATCTAGGGCGCTTAAAAGTGCTTGCGTATCGGCTGGGTGTAAACCTGCCGAAGGTTCATCTAGCACGTACACAACACCAAATAATTTTGAGCGAATTTGCGTTGCAAGCCGTAAGCGTTGTAATTCCCCAGCTGATAACGATGGCGTCGTACGCTCAAGCGATAAATACCCTAAACCAAGCTTAGTGAGTGCTTCTACGCGTTTGATAATGTCGCTTGTGATGCGCTTTGCCACAATGGTTTTTTCGGGGGTGGCTGCGTTACTTTTAGCGGGGTTATTGGCAGCAATGCTGAGTTTTTCTGCCAGCTCGCCAAGTGTTAACTGCGAAATTTCGCCTATATCAAGGCCTGCTACTTTAACCGATAACGACTCTTTTTTAAGTTTTTTGCCTTCGCACTGTGGGCATTGTGATATTTGCATATACTGCGACACGCGCTTTTTTGTGCGTGGGCTTTGGGTACTGGCAAATGATTGTAAAACAAAGCGTTTAGCACTTATAAATGTACCCATGTAGCTTGGGCTTTCTTCATTTTTAATAGCCGCTTGGGTTTGCTCAAGCGTGTACTCGGGAAACACGGGCACTGTGGGCGTGTCGTCGGTAAACAAAATCCAATCACGGGCTTTTTTAGGCAGGGTATTCCACGGTTTATTAATATCGTAACCTAACGAGGTAAGAATACGGCTTAGGTTTTTACCTTGCCAAGCTGGCGGCCATGCTGCAATGGCGCGCTCTTTAATTGATTTAGTCGGATCGGGCACTAACAGCTCTTCGGTTACGTTAAATACACGGCCAATACCATGGCACTCTGGGCAGGCACCTTGTGGCGTGTTAGGCGAAAATGCATCTGCATACAGTATACCTTGCCCTTTGGGGTATTCGCCCGCGCGTGAGTAAAGCATTCGCAGCGCGTTAGAAATAGTGGTCACGCTACCCACCGATGAGCGTACCGAGGGTGCTCCACGCTGTTGTTGTAGTGCTACTGCGGGTGGCAGCCCTTCAATCGAATCTACATCGGGCTCATCTACTTGGTCTATTAACCTGCGCGCATAAGGCGATACCGAATCAAGATAACGATGCTGTGATTCGGCAAATAATGTTCCAAAGGCGAGCGATGATTTACCCGAGCCCGATATACCAGTAAAAACAACAAGTGAATTACGGGGCAAGTTTACATCCACATTTTTTAAGTTATGAACACGCGCGCCTCGTACTTGAATGCTGTGCTCAGGGTTTAATAAAGCCGATTGCGCATTACTAAGCTCATGTAACTTTTTAGGTGTGGTTGCCATGTAATTTACTCCTGTTTAATAACCATGTGTTTATTAACGTGCCGCAAAGTATTAATACTAATGGGGTGTCACTGAATGAGCGCTTAGTTAGTTTGCTGAGCGTTTAATAGAGTGTTTACATAATAGGTAAAAACTGCGAGTATAAATTTCAATCAAGCATGCAAAATTCGAGATTTAAAAGGACGTTTAATTGTGGCAAAAATTGTCGTTAGCTTTTTATTTTTATTGGTACTTTGCGCCAATGTGTGTGCAGCGCAAAATAATGTACTAAACGTTGACCGAGCCATACCAAATAGCATGCACTTGTCGTTTCCAAACGATAATAATATAACGCCTAAAAAGTCTGACTTTTCTATTGCAAACTATGTACTTATGAGCAACAAAATAGGAGAGCGTTGGGCGGTTATTACCCTTACTAATTTAGCCTCTGGCAAGCGAGAGCTTAATCAAGAACACGTGTTAGCGCTGTTTGCAGATGGCAGCAGGCTAACACCAAGTGAATTTAAATTAGGCTTTAAAGGCAATCAAACACAGTCGGTAACGGTATCGTTTGCTGAGCATACGTTTCCTATTTTAAGTGTGTATACCAGTAATGATCAGTAACATGTTTTTAGATAAGTTAAATATGTAGCAATTGCTTTAGTTTATCGGCACCGGCTCTGCTGGTGCTTAGTTCAGATTTTATATCATCATTTACAATCACCATTAGCTTGCCGTTAAACCAACGCTGTATTTCTTTAATGTGGTCAACGTTAACCAAATAGCTTCGATGAATTCGTACAAAATTATGTTCTGCTAAAGCAAGTTCGAGCTGATCGAGCGTATCGCTTAAATGATGAAATGTATCGCCATTCCACGCCAAACTATTGCCTTGCTCCGATTTAATAAATTTAATGTCACTTGGGGAGAGTAAAAATATACGTTCACCGTTTTTACTAATGAGCTTATTTATAGTGTTTTTGGTTAATGTAAACGTTTGCTCGTTGGGTTCGTGATTGACTAGCGTATGTGCACGTTGTTGCTCTAGTTGTTGCTGCGCTTTGGCGAGAGCTTTTTTTAATCGAGCAATAGGAAAAGGCTTGAGTAAGTAGTCAGTTGAGGCGTGCTCAAAAGCTTCAATTGCAAATTGGTCATACGCGGTTGTATAAATAATAATGGGCTGGTAGTTAAGTAAATCAATAAGCTCTAAGCCATTAATTTCAGGCATTTGTATATCAAGTAATACCACATCCGGAGTTAGCTCATTAATTAATGATATGGCCTCTTTGCCATTTGTGGCCATACCCACTACTTCAACATGCTCCATTAAACTCAATTGATGGCTTAATTTTTCGCGAGCGGGAAGCTCGTCATCGGCAAATAATACGCGCATTTTAGTTACTGTATTTGGCTGGTTTTTGCTGCTCATAGTGTTAGCTCCAACGTAACCACTGCACCATTATTATTGCTCAGTAGTACCTTACTTTTACCAAGTTGCTTAACGCGTTTTAGTATGTTTTTCATTCCTACACCACTGCCATGGCCGTGTTTTATTACCTCGCTCGACAAACCCTTACCGTTATCGCTAATTTGTATTTTAACGCCGTTAGGTAGCTCACTAAGCGTTATATTAAGTATTAACGACGTTTGTTTGGCGTTATGTTTAATGGCGTTTTCAATAATTGGTTGAATAAGTAGCGGGGGCAGCGATATGTTTTTAAGCGTATTGGGAATGTGGTAATTAACTTTGAGTTTATCGCCAAAGCGGGCTTTTTCAATATTTAGGTACTTTTCTATTATTGTAAGCTCTTGCTGTAAAGGTATTTGTTGTTGCTCTGCCGTGTCGAGGGAGTACCTTAAAATATCAGCCAGTTCATGCAGTACTTCATCGGCTAAATCAGGGTTTGTATGAATATAAGCCGAAATTGTATTTAAGCTATTAAACATAAAATGTGGGTTTAGTTGGTAGCGCAATGTAGCAAGTTGGGCTTGTTTAAGCGCGTGTTTTTCGGCTGTTGCGCGTTTTTTGTTTTCAATAAAAATACTGGTAAAGTAAATACACGAGCCCCAAAGTAAGCCGTTAAAAACAACAAACACCCCCATCGATTTGTGCCCATCAAAAAGCTGTGTGAGTACTGTATCGGTAAGCACATTACCAAGTGCCATAAATACAACGACAATTAACCATTCAAACGCTATTTTGTTAATGTGTTTATTGCGCAGATAAAAAATAACCGCTGCCGCACTCCAAACAGGAACCCAGTAAAAAGTAACAAACCACACGGTAGCAGCGAGTGCACTACCCGCAGTAAAGGGCGCAGAGTTAGCAATTATAAGCCCAAGGGCATAAGCAATATCTACAACAAGTAAAATAAAAAAGCTGTATTTATAAAAAGGATGTTTGAGCATAATAGGTGCTTCTTTTTGTAATTGATTAAACCATAACAAAAAACAGTCAAAACCCAAAGAGTTTGTGTTTTGACTGCTACTCTTTTAAAAGTAAGTTAGCTCCTTGATTTGTAGTGTGTTTTTTAATGGTTCATTGCTTGCGCCTGGCATTTTACGCCACATTAGGTTTACTCCAGTTAATTGAGTGGCCGACCACGTAACGGGGCTACCAAAGCCAAATTGTTTAAATGTAGTGAAAGGAATATCAAGCGTTGTCCACTCATCGCGCGGTTTTAAAAGTACACTAAAGTGATCCCAATCTTTTACATCATTATGATAAACAGACAAGGCAAAAGGCGTACTTGAACCTTTATATGTTAGTCGAATACCTTTAAATGCAGAGGCATCAGCCGGCGATGTAAATTTTATTTCAGCGCCTGCCCATGCGCCAAAGCTGGTTGGCTTTGTAATGGTTGTATCAATAGTTAAGCTGTTTTTATTTGTGGTAAGTGTTGCCACAGACTGACCACCCATTACCGAGTCGCTCAAGGCCTGCCATGGTGTATCACCGGCAAAATCATCAATAACATGTTGCGCTTGGCTGCTTTTAACTTCTTCATTACAAGCGGGGCCTTGGGGCTTTATGGCTTTGTTTTGAGCAATTAAGGCTGGGCGGTCTACTTGTATACCTGATTTGTAAACCTCTGATATGGTGTGAATGTGGTTTATATCATCAAGCGGGTTTTGCTTAAGCATTACAAAGCTTGCCTCAAAGCCATTAGCCAGCTTGCCAATGCTCTCGGCTTTATTAATCGCTTTTGCGCCGTTAACAGTGGCTGCATTAATTATTTCACCATTTGTTAAGCCTGCTTTTTTAAGGGCATCTAGCTCGTTGTGTAACCCAGTACCGTGCAGCGTGTAAGGGTTTCCGGCATCAGAGCCTGTACCAATAGTTATATTAGCTTTATGTAGCTTTTGTATATTTCCATAAGCGGTTTTACGCTCCACCCACGCGTGCTCTTTCCATTTTGAAGGTGCAGGCACGTTTTCAAACAAACACCCTTGAAGCTTTTCGGGAATGGTTTTTAGTAACTCGCTTTGTGAGCTAATAGTATGGTTATGCTTTTCATCGCTATGGTTATGATACACCGCAAGGGTAGGAATATAGGTTACATTATGTTGTTTCATTAGCGTAATAAATTCATCGTCAATCGCTTCGCTATTAATACCGTGGGCTAGAGCCGTTGCACCGGCTTTAATAGCGCGTTTAGCATCGTTTAGTGTAGAAACATGCACAAAATACGGTAAATTAGCCGCTTTAGAGCGTTTACCTAGCTCGCTTAATTGGCTATCAGTTAACGATTTACCCACACCGCCAAAGGTTTCAATAACCGCTTTAGTTACATGTGGATTAGTGCTTATATGTTTTTGCCATAGTGCTGCTATGTCTTCATCTTTTGCAATTTCGTATGCGTGACCGCCAAACTGCGTGCCATGCCCGCCAGGGTTAGTAAACAATGTACCTGCATAAAAAAGGTTAGGGGTTAGTTGGGCTTCTTTTAATTGAGCGGCTTCGTTTAGGGTTTGCTCAAACGAAAACAAATCAACAATGTTTGTTACGCCTAAATACAAATTAGAATTAAAGTGCGATTGAACCGGCAAATACTGAAACTCAGTAAAGTTACTGCCCGATGAACCCAAATGTACATGTAAATCAATTAAGCCAGGTATTGCATATTGGTTGTTGGCGTTAATAGTTTTATCGGCGTTTTGTCGTTGGTCAGTCGCTTTAGTAATGCTTACTATTTTACCATCATCAATATACAGCGAACTCGGCGCAGAAAAGCTTTGCGAACTGCTTTGGTATAAACGAATGTTATCGACCCGCAGGTCAATGGCGTGCGCACTAAAGTGGCTTGCTAAACTCAGTGCTATAACTGTTTTTGTAATAATGTTCATGACTATATTCCTTATCAATAAATAGGTATTTGGCGTTTTGTTGATAAGGAATTTAGCGAGTTTTTTAACCAGCTTCATTAATGTTTATCTGAATCGACATTATTTGCAGTTGAACCGACACAAAAGTAAATAAGCGTTGTGGTGGGGTGCTCAAGCTAACTAAATTAAGTTTTTAAAGGGCCGCTAAGAGCGAGAAGCGGTCATTGGAAAAGTTAAATTTATTCTAGTGCTTTGAGTAGAAATCTAATTTTGTCCAATAACATTATTAACCGCCTTTCTGAGACAAATTGACATGCTTGATTCCTAGCTGTTTTAATTACATGTTTACAAAGGGAATTATTGGTGAAATTATCAGAGTATGTAATATACGCCATTTTGGTGTGTTATAAACTACCAAAACGGTGTTCAATAAGTTGTTAGCTTTACAAGGAGTACAGATGCTTTATCACTATACGAGTCTTGATGGACTAATTGGAATTATCAATGGTAATAGTCTTTGGGCTAGTCACTGTAAATACTTGAATGACTCTACTGAATATATTCATGCTCTAAATGCTCCAATTTTATTGTCTAATGAGATTTATATAGATGATGATTATTTATCACCATTCGGATTTTCTATGCGTAAAGCTTTAGATGAGATGAAACATAATGATGTTTATGTTTCATCGTTCAGCGAAAAACCTGATTTATTAAGTCAGTGGAGAGGTTATTGCCCACCAGGAAGAGGCGTATGTATTGGGTTTAAAAGTGAAATTTTAGAGAAGTTTTGTATAGAGAATGGCTTGAATTTGAATAAGTGTATATACAATAGGGAAGAGCAGTTTCAAAAGATGAGCGCGTTGATTAAACAATGCCAAGCTGAATTTCCTAAGCCTTATGTTAGTAGACAAGATTATGATGCTTTTGATAGCAAAGGCAGAGTAGAACATGAGTTAAATTATAAACAATATGTCACAGAAGGTGATGGAAGAAAACAAGCAGATACAGCTTTAAATAATTTGTGTAATTCAATAAACAAGTTAGCCCCATTGTTTAAAGACGCTGGCTTTCATGAAGAATCTGAATGGAGAATTACCGCTGAAAACCCTGCCTGTTCAATCAATTTTCGAGCAGGAATTAGTCATTTGGTTCCATACATTACATTATCTATTTTAAGTTTCTCTAAAGATGCTATTGGTGAAGTTATTGTTGGTCCTAACGCAAGTTCACATAATTGCGCTAGTTCAGTGTCTATGTTGCTCAAATCAGCTGATTTCAATGATGTTAATGTAAGAACATCAAAAATCCCATTTAAGAGTTGGTAAAGTGAATAAAACCTTAAAGTTGGATCCGTAATAGTTTGCTCGGTTCCACTTCGTTTCACATTTTAGCATACTGTTACTCACCGCTTAAGGCGGCATTAGTTTACTGAGGAAATTATGGAACACTTTGTAGAATTGATTAAAGCTTTAGCATGGCCTTCCGCTGTAATTTGGATTTCTTATATTTTTAGATCTGAAGTCCGCCAACTATTAGGGCGAGTTTCATCTTTTAAATATAAAGATGTGGAAGCCAGCTTTGGGAAAAGCCTAAGTGAAGCTGAGAAAAGTGCAGAAAGTATCAAAAAGCCTAAAGTTGAAGTGTCGGATGCTGACTTAAGCCAGAAAGAGCAATTGCTTCGTATTGCAGATGTTTCACCAAGAGCGGCAGTTGTCGAAGCATGGACACTTATAGAAACTGCTGCAATGAAAAACAGTCTAACATCTGGCGCTGCGCTTAAAAGAACTAATCCGAAAATGATTCTAGATAATTTATCTGCATCAGGTAAGTTTTCACCTGAAAGCATTGAGCTAATTAATCAACTAAGACAAATACGTAATAAAGCTAGCCACTTACCAGATTTTGCTATTTCTCAATCAGAAGCCGAGCGCTATTTGGATTTAGCGGTGAAAAGTGCTGCTGTTATTGGTGCAACCGTAAGCTAAGAAGAATTTAAAATCGGACAAAAACAGTGGGCTATGTTTCGTTCCTCAGTAATTTTTAGCCCATTATTTTTGTCCGCTTAAGCTGGGCGTAATATTTACAAAGAGGTTTGATGCAGTTTTTCAACATTAGTCGTTTAAATACAGACTTTGGGAGCTTTCGCATATCAGGTTATTGGTGTTCAGAAAAACCTGAAATTGAAAATATCAACATTAAATCCATCGAAGTTATGGGAACTGATGGTTGGGTTTTGCTCAATAAAACTAGCGTAAGCAATTCTCAATTAATTGATAGTTTACTGCCACTATTTTTGTCACATTTGCTTTCAAAAGACAGTGCTGTTTAAACGTAAATATAACAAGAGTCTAAGGTTACTAACGTCCGCTTATGGCACTCTCCAGTCACTCGACAACATAAAAAATTGATAATAATTGGCAAGGTATTTTACTGTGTCGGATGGCGCTTCGCTTATCCGACCTACACTTACACAAGTCACTTATTTGGATTCTGCCCTGCTCAAAATAAAACGCTCATTCAACACTAATACCTTGGCTTAAAAGGTACTCCACTGCTGCATTAGTATGGGGCTTAAACGCCTTCCAACGCCCAATTGCTTTGTTGTTAAGTGGTTGGCGTACTTGTACTTTACTAGCCGTAGAGACCGGCGCGGTGTTTAAGTGAAAGTCTATACACTGTGCTTGCCACTCTAAATTACAAAAGCTGACTAACTCTTTAATTTGCTGCTCGGGCTGGGCGACTAGTTCTTCGTATTTTACTAATTTTATATTGCTATGCAGGGCGCTAAAGTGCTGCATGAGTTTGTAAAAGCGGCTATAAAATTTGGCGGTGTCGAGTAAATCGAGCGAGTATGCGTAGTAGGGGTTATTAATGGTAAATAGCTGGCGGTAGTTACCAATGCAGGTGTCCATTGGGTCGCGCAGCATACAAATAATTTTAGCGTTTGGTAGGGCTTTGGTTATTAAGTCGATATAAAAAAAGTTAAACGGGAGTTTATCTATAAAGTGCTTATGGCTGCCGGTGGTTACGCGAGTGGAGTTTAAATACGTTGTCCCAAGCTGATTAAAATCAAGCTCGTAAGCTTTAGTGAGTGTTTGAGTATCGAGTACATGCGGTGTTTGAGTTTGGCTTAATTTTTTAACGCTTAGGCCAAAGTCTTGTAATTCACCGGCTGATTGTACATCGCTGTGGCTCGATAAAATACGCTCAACCAATGTGGTGCCAGAGCGGGGCATACCTAATACAAAAATAGGCTCTTGCGTTGGGTTGCCGTGTGTTAGCGCGTGTTTATTCTGCTCACTTAAATGTTTAATGTGTGCAAATAATGCGGCTGAGCTTTTATGATCAAAAGGCTGCATAGCGCGTTTAGTGGCTTTTCCTTGCTCTAGGCTGTTAAATGCATCATCAAACTTGCCTATGTCTTGGTACTCTTTTGCAAGTGCGTGGCCAATGTGTAATTTTGCATCGGGGTGTGTTACTTGCTTAAACACGTTTTTTAAGCGCGCTATATGATTATTTTGTTGTGTGGCTTTGGTTAAGTCGCTTAATGCGAAATGGCTTGCATGGTGAAGTGGGTTTAGCGCAATGGCGCTTTCAAAGGCATTTTTGGCTTGTTCAAATTGGCCTAAAAATTTAGCGCTTACCCCTAAATTATAATAAAACTGTGGTTGCTGTTTATTTGCATGGTTAGCCAGTTCAATAGCGCAGTTAAAGTAGTTTAGTGCCTCTTTGTGCAGGCCTGCTTGTGTAAGCGCTACACCTAGGGTGTCTGCATCAAGACTCTTTTTTATTTGCTCAACGGGTATCGCTAAAGCGGTGTTTTTGGCTTTGGTAAGCTCACCTGTTAATGCGTAACACTTTGCAAGCTGCGCGCTGTATTCAATGCTTTTACCAAGGCTAAGGGCTTTTTCTATTAGCTTTATGGCTTTGTGAATTTGCCCTACGCGTAAATTAACCATGGCCAGTAAAAAGTAGCCATCAGCAAAGTCATTTTTTTGCGTTACTAATTCAACGAGGGCTTTATGGGCACGTTGTATATTACCTTGGTTTAAATACTCAATGGCGCTTTGATGAAGGTGCTTTAAGTTTGGCTGCATGATGTTTGTTTTATTTATGTGTTAATAAAGAAAAAAGGCTCAAATAAATTTGAGCCTTATAACATTGTTTAAAAGTGACTATAAATTATATTTCAAATTTGTAGTTAAATTTAACGCCTACCGTAAGTGGGCGATTTATATAGTGGCCGTAGTTACGTTGTATGTCGGCACCGTTTGCAGTTGTTATATCGGCATCTGAGCGACGTACTGATGTAACGGCGTATTTATTAAATACGTTATCAATGTATAAAGTAGTAGACCACTCATCAGCCGTTAGCTTAGCAGAAATATTACTTAAGCTGTAACCTGGCAGGGTTTCGCCATTGTCATGCAAACCTACTTTTGAAATTACATCACTTTGTGCGGTTAAACCGTAGTTAATATCAAGGGTTTTGTCGTTAAACACATCTGTTTGATAGTTTACACCCATTGAGAACTGATGCTCTGGCGAGCCCGGTAAGCGGTCGCCGTCTTCTGCGCCATCGGTGCCATCAGCATTAAATAAAAATGGGGCGTCTGAGGTTAGCTCTGCTTTAGTGTATGCGTATGTTGCGTACACGGTAAACGAGTCAGATAAAATAGCACGGGTAGATAGCTCAATACCTTTTGCGTTGGCAGAGCCTGCGTTAGATAAGTACGGTAATTGGCCTACATCTGTTGCGCCTGCAATTTGCGCATCTTCCCAATCTACATTAAATAAAGCGGCGTTAAAGTGTAATTGGCTTCTAAACCAGGTGCTTTTAAGGCCTAGCTCGTAGTTTGTTGTGGTATCTGCATCAAAAAGCCTTTCGTCAGCGTTACCACACCCTGTTTGCTGGTTTTCAGGGATAGGATCAGGGCAAACAGCTAGAAGGTTGGAACCGCCAATTCTAAAGCCTTCACTTACTGTTACATAACCCATTACTGAATTAGTAAACTGGTATTTAGCATTAAATTTGAATAAGTTACCGTTATCGCCTGCTTCGTCTTTTTCGTAAGCAACGGTGATTGCATCAGGGTCTGCATCGCCATAAAGTGTATTTGCAAGCGGGAAGTCAAATGCTGCTTGCGCCTCTACATCGTATTCGTAAAAACGTGCGCCAATGGTAATATCTAATTTTTCGGTAACTTGGTAGCCAACTTCGCCGAATAGCGCAGACTCAGTGACCTTACTTTTTGTAAGCTCTAAGTATTCTAATGAGTCAGGTCTTAGCTGAGCGCCACCAAAGTTATCGATAGCGAATTGGTCAAACCCAGGCGTAAACTCTCTACTTGATGCTTCGGTTTCTATTTTGTTGTAAAACGCGCCTACAATCCAATTTAGGTCGCTGTCGCTTTGCGATACTAAACGAAGCTCTTGCGTGAAGGTATCTTCTTCGTCAATTTCACGTGTGTATGATGAAAACGCTGGGAACTCTTCATAACCGTAATCTAGGCGGATAAGTAAATCGGTTTGGTCACGTTGGCCGTCGGCATCAAAGCTTGAAATACCGGTTGCCGATACAAGCTCTGCAAAACCTAGGTCGGCTTTTAGCTCAAGGCTTAGTAGTTGATCTTCTTTTTCGCGCGGCTCTTCATAACGATAAGCCGACTCGTATTTACCTACAATATCGCTTAAACCGTTATCATCGTTTAGGCTGTTGTAATGAACAATTGAACGGCCTTCGCTGTCTTGGTTTTGGTAAAAGTAATTAAGTGTCCCTTCAAATGTTTCGCTTGGTTTCCAACGTACAGAAATACGGCCTGTGGTAGTTGTTTCGCCGTTAGCATCTTCAACATTTTTAATATTGTTGTTTACTTCGTCGGCGTTGATCCAATCAGGATCCGGTAGCGATACACCTGGCTCACGCACTGTGTAAGCATAATCAATAAAGCCTGGGTCTTCGTATACGTTCAAGCTGGCACGTACTGCAAGTTTATCCTCAATAAGTGGCAGGTTTACTATAAAGCCGCCTTCGCCGCCTAACGAGTCACTTTCTTGGGTTTGAAACATATCGCCAAATATTTCTACCGTTGTAAAATCAAGCTCTGGCTCTTTAAGCATGTAACGAATTGCGCCGCCTAAAGTACCAGCACCATATAATGTGCCTTGTGGCCCAATAAGTACTTCTACACGCTCTATGTCAACTAAACGCATATCAACTGACACTGGAATTTCGTTAACGTATGTGGCTACGGTGCCGCCGTCTGATGATGGACCCGACGAGTTAGTGTTTAAACCACGAACTATAATTGGTGAGCCTGAGCGACCACCTTGATCGGTAATTGTTAAACCAGGTACCCAACGCGCTACATCGGCTAGTTCGCCAATGTTTTGATCTTTCATTACATCGGCATCAAGTGCGGTAATGTTTAGCGGTGCATTTTGTACAGATCCGCTGCGTCTTGTTGCTGTAACTTCGATTACTTCGAGTGATTTGTTTTTAGCGGTGGTTTCTTGTTGTGCCACAGCCGAGTTAGAAAATAAAAATGCGCCAGATACAGCGCTCGAAATAGCCAAGGTTAGCAAGCTTGGTTTAAACATAAAAAGTGATCCCCAGATTCAAAATTTAACACCAGTTAATATAAGTTAATCAGTTTATCAGGGAGTTAAAGTGGTGGGAATATTAAAATTGAATTTTAATTCACTTTTTTGGAATAAATATAGCTAGTTGCACAACAAAAAATTATATAAATATGTATAACATCCAAGTAATTGGCTAATTAAGGTACAAGGAAGCATATTTTACTCGTTGAGCAAATGTAAATAGCCATTCATATTGGTTAATTACCTGAATGTATTAATACGGTTAAAAAACCTATAAGACCCTGTTGAATGTTTTGCTCAACGGTATTTATTCTCGTTTTGACACTATAAAAGTGAAGTTTGATCCCCATTAACCCTTCATACCGTAAGCTATAGCATTTCGTACTAAAGTACGCGTATTTAAGGAATATTTATGAGCCAATTATTCTCACCTTTAAAGCTCGGTGAACTCACTTTAGACAACCGCATTATTATTGCGCCTATGTGCCAGTACTCAGCAAATCAGGGGTCTGCTAGTGATTGGCACACTATTCATTTAGGGCAATTGAGCTTAAGTGGTGCAGGGTTATTAATATTAGAGGCCACAGCGGTAAGCCCAGAGGGGCGCATTAGTTACGCCGATTTAGGGCTTTGGAATAACGAAACCCAGCAAGCACTGGGCAAAAGCTTAAAAGCGCTTAGGCAATACAGTCCTATGCCTATTGGCGTTCAGCTTGCGCATGCAGGGCGAAAAGCATCTACTGAAAAACCATGGGATGGCGGTGGTGCAATTGCACCTAGCGATGAAAACGGCTGGCAAACACTTGCGCCTTCAGCCATAGCCTACGATGACAGCGCCTACCAGCCAAAGGCTATGACAAAATCGGATATAACCCAGCTAATAAACGATTTTGTAAGCGCAGCAAAACGCGCTGATGAGCTAGGGCTTGATTTAATTGAGCTACATGGTGCGCATGGTTATTTGTTACACCAGTTTTTATCACCTCTTTCAAACAAGCGTGATGATGAATACGGGGGCAGTTTGCAAAACCGTATGCGCCTTGTGCTTGAGGTTTTTAAAGCACTAAGAGCTGAATTTGCAAGCCATAAACCGGTAGGCATTCGAATCTCTGCGACTGATTGGGTAGAAGGTGGCTGGGATTTAGCACAATCTATTGAGCTTGCTAAAGCATTAGACAAGCTTGGCTGCGATTTTATTCACGTAAGTACAGCAGGGCTAAGCCCAGAGCAACAAATACCGGTTAAACCTAACTTTCAGGTACCATTTGCAACCGCTATTAAAGAGGTAGTAAGTATGCCGGTAATAGCCGTAGGTTTAATCACTGAGCCACAACAAGCCGAAGATATTATTAGCGAGCAGCAAGCCGATGGCGTAGCACTAGCGCGAGGTATTTTGTATAACCCGCATTGGCCTTGGCATGCTGCAGCGCAACTTGGTGCAACCGTTAATGCGCCTAAGCAGTACTTGCGATCTAGCCCGCATGGGCAGCCTTCACCTATTAAGTAACCCACACTTTTACATATACCATGGCTACCCACTGCATTTATATGCAGTGGTTTTATTATTTATAAATTAGAGTTATTTATGAAACAATCACGTGCACAGCCAGTGCAAATAAATAATACCTTAGTAAGCATTATTGCTCTGTGCTGTGGCCTTATTGTGGCAAATATTTATTATGCCCAGCCTATTATTGAGTTATTAGCGCCTGATGTGGGTTTAAGTGCGCACAGCGCCAGTTTTATTGTGTCGCTTACACAAATAGGCTATGCAATGGGACTGTTTTTTTTAGTGCCATTGGCTGATTTAGTCGAAAACAAACGCTTAATGCTCATTACCTTAGCCATAACATTTTTAAGTTTAATAGGCGCAGGCTTAGCGCAAAGCCCAAGTGTAATGTTGCTATTATGCTTATTGGTGGGGGCGAGCTCTGTATCGGTGCAAGTATTAATACCGCTTGCTGCGCATCTATCGTCTGATGAAAAACGTGGGCAAGTACTGGGCAATATAATGGCGGGGTTGTTACTGGGTATTTTATTAGCCAGGCCAGTTGCAAGCTTAATAGCCGATCACTTTGGTTGGCGAGCCGTATTTTATTTTGCCGCAGGCTGTATGGCATTTATAGCCAGTGTTATATATTTTGCAATACCGAGCAGGCAACCAGCACACAATACAACATATTTTAAGTTATTAAAATCGCTTAAGCAGCTAATAATACAGCAGCCCGTGCTGCGTCAGCGGGCATTGTATCAGGCGCTTATGTTTGCCTCTTTTAGCTTATTTTGGACCAGCGTACCGGTTGTATTAGCCAGAGAATATGGCTTATCGCAATCACAAATCGCCTTATTTGCTTTAGTAGGCGCAGCTGGTGCTATTGCAGCCCCTATTGTTGGGCGTTTAGCCGACAAAGGTTACACGCATCAGTTATCGTTACTTGCAAAAGTGATTGCTGCTGCGTGCTTTTTACCCAGTATATTTGAGCTTCCACACGGTATTATTATTTTAGCGCTAACGGGCATGTTTATTGATTTTGCTGTGCAGGCAAATATGGTGCTGGGCCAGCGGGTGGTATATTCATTAGAGCCGCAAAGCCGAGCTCGCTTAAACGCCATATACATGACCAGTATTTTTGTTGGCGGAGCGCTTGGCTCGTTAATGGCAAGCCCACTATACGAAGCTGGTGGCTGGGAAAGCGTGGCGTTAGTGGCAGCGGGTATGCCAGTAATATCACTAGTTGGCTATTTAATGACAAGTAAAAAGTAGCGCGATACAAGTTATATAAAATTTTGTTATTTAAAAGGCCAGCGCAGTTATGTGCTGGCCTTTTTATAGAGGCGATTATTGTTTTTTAACACTCGAAAATGAGCTACCCACCGAAGCTATAATCACCAATAAAATAGCCAACCATTGCCACAAGGTTAATAACTCGCCAAGTATAATAAACCCAGCAAGAGCGGCAAATGCAGGCTCTAGACTTAGCATAATGCTAAACCCTTGAGCGGGCATATTACGCAGTGCAACCATTTCAAGTGTATAGGGCAGTGCACTTGATAAAATAGCAATGCCAATGCCCAGCGGTATAACACTCCATGTAAACGCACTGCTTTGTAATATGCCGCCATAAGGTACAAGTACAATGGCTGCTACGGTCATGCCGAGTGCGACCGTTGCGCCGCCTGAGCTTTGTGTGCCGGTTTTTTTGCCAAATAAAATATAGGCTGCCCAGCAAGCACCGGCACCTAGAGCGAGTATTACGCCAATTGGGTCTAGGCTTTCTTGGCTGCTCATATCGGGCAGTAACAGTAAAATACCCGCAATTGCACACGCCACCCAAAATAAGTCGCGCTTAGCGCGTGAGCTAAATAATGCCACCGCTAATGGGCCGGTAAATTCAAGCGCCACACCAATTCCTAAAGGGATACGTTCAATGGCGTAATAAAATAAAATGTTCATTCCGCCTAGGCTTAAACCGTATACCACAATTGATAACCGATTACCCTTAGCAGGTAGGTGTTTCCACGGTTTAAATATTAAACACAAAATAAGTGCAGAAAAGCCAAGCCTAAGTGCAGTAGTGCCTTCGGGGCCAATAACAGGAAATAACTGCTTAGCAAATGAGGCGCCAGATTGAATTGTGATCATTGCTAAAATAACGCACACAAGCGCGAGCAAAAAGTCTTTAGTGGATGATTGCATTGTTTTCCTTGGTAACAATCGTCTAGTTTTGCGCAGTGTATCTGTTTTTTATTGGCTAAGTAATAGCTTGTATGGCATACACATTAAATTTGGGAGGGAGTGACTAATATGTGCGATGAATTAGCGTAGCTGATTATGCATAACTAAAGGCAAACGCTGAGTGCCTTAAAATAAAAAAGCCAGCGAATAGATCGTTGGCTTATAAACGTTTAGGTCGTTTTAGTGTGTTTTGCTAGCACTTTTAACTAGGCCATCTAAAGAATAAAGGCCACGTTTTTCATCATTTTTACGTTTGATTTCTTCAAGCGCACGCGCTTCTACAGCGTCAAATAATGCATTAATTAAACGGTTAAAGTGTTTATGCATTGCGGTACGTGCGGCGCTTGCGTCGTGTGTTTGCAGCGCATTATAAATAGCGGTGTGCTCATCCATTACGCAATCGTTATTGTTTTTACACACACTGCCATAATCAGCCACAATTTGTGAATTGTTTAAACGTAAATCCCACAAATTTGCCACTGCATACTCAAGGGCTTTGTTACGTGTAGCACGCGCTATAATTTCGTGAAACTCGCGGTCTGCTTGCTCTACATATAAGCCTTTTTCCATGGCTATTAGCGTTTGCTTTAATTGAGCTAGTTCTTCATCGGTGATTGATTGAGCGGCAAGTGCGGCTATTTCACCTTCAATGAGTGCGCGAGCTTGTGTTAGCTCAAAAGCGCTGATCTCTTTTGTTTTTACAGATGTTTCTTGTTGTTCTATTACATAAACGCCTGAGCCGGTTTTGACCTCTACGCGGCCTCGTACTTCTAATGCAATAATAGCTTCACGAATTGTTGGGCGGCTTACGTCAAACATGTCGGCAAGTTCTCGCTCTGGTGGTAAACGACTCCCAGCAGAAAACTCTCCTTGGTTTATCAAAGCTTCAACTTTATCAACAATGCGCCAAAATAAGCGACGGTTTCCCATATTCTACCTTTATTACCTTAAGGAATAGCGGCTAATAGGCTCAAATAGCCTAAACCTACTGTTATTAGCAGAGGTTACCCCAAAATTCACTATTATGTCAAAATTCTAAAGTGATGTAACGGTCATATAATATTATAAATGGGTGTTAACCTATTTATGTTACCAATTTAGTATAAATTTTAATAATTGGCTAGCTTGATTGGTCATGTTTTTGTGTGCTAAGTTAACTTTGCTCATTTATATAAGCGTGCTTAGAGCAAGCTAACTTTAATGGTTTGAAATGTGTGCAATCTAGGCGCGGGTTAATGGTGGTGCGAGGTGAGTAACCTAGTTCGCCTAATAACTGGCGCAGCCTTGGTTGAATGGTGAATAGATTTATGCAAATTAAACCATTAAAAATCTACACGCTTTAATAAAGAGCCTGTGTAATTTAGCTGTACCTAATAAAAAATAAGTAAGCGCATAATTACAACTAGGCTCTTGCCTTGATTGCCCACGGATGGGGGTCAACTTTAGTCCGCTGCTGCGTTTTTATCATTAGGGTACACTACCCCAAGCTGCTTTCTTGCGGTATCAAGTACGTTCATTACGTCGCGGGCAAGCTGATGTGTATTAACATCTGACTCTAGTTTTTGCGCGTTTATGGTTTGCATAAAGTGCGCAACTTCGTATTTCATAAAGTGCTCATCAAATTTATCAGAAATAACCTCAACCTCCCCGTTATTGGCAACAAACTCTATGTGTTTTAACTGCGACACGGCATGTATTCGTAAGCGTCCGCGCTCACCTTGTATTTCGGTGATGTTATCGCCTTGAGAAATTTTAGAGTAGCTAATAACGGCTTGTTTATCATCGTAATTTAATAATACGTCGCCTGCGCCATCTACGCCTGTATCTAATAGTACCCCACTGGCACTCACGCGCTGTGGAGCGCCCCAAAGTGCTATAAGTAGGTAAAGCGGATACACACCTAAATCGAGTAAAGCGCCATTGGCAAATTCGGGTAAAAAGGTATTTGGGCGTTCGCCGTTTTTGTATTTATCGTAGCGTGATGAGTACTGACTGTATTGGCCAATAAACTTACGGGGTTTACCAATTTTACTCAGCGCATTTTTAAGTCGCGCAAAGTTTGGCAAATGCGTGGTCATCATTGCTTCCATGTAAAGGCGTTTATTGGCGTTAGCCGCAGTTAAAATAGCGTTTAGCTCTTGGCTATTAGCGGCTGAAGGTTTTTCGCCTAGTACATGTTTGCCTGCTTCAAGGCACATTACTGCATATTGCTTGTGTAGGCTATTTGGCGCTGCAATATACACCGCATCAACATCGGGGTCTTGGCATACCTGCTCAATTGAGGTGAAAATTTTTACATCGGTATTGGGGTGATTAGATAAAAAGGCTTCGCCGCTTGATTGCTTGCGTGAGCACACACCGTATAAATTAAATGCAGGTAACGTATTTGCTGCGCTTAATAGGGTATCACTAATAAAATTTGTACCGACAATGACAAAGTTCATGCCTGCTCCTTAGCTTAAATAATAAGAGCCGTTACTTTAACATTTTTTTTGCCCTGTATGCGCGTGGAGAATACCCAAACCAGCGTTTAACACTTGCGCATAAGGTTGCTTGTTCGTGATAGCCTAAAAGCATTGAAATAGTGCTGATAGAGTATTGTTTTTGAAGCAAGTAATGCGCCGCTAGCGCCCGACGTGTGGTGTCTTTCAGTTTTACAAAGCTGGTGTTATGTTTAGCTAATTCACGGTGCAAGGTACGCGGGTGCATATTAAGTGCTTCGGCAATAGTTTGGTTTGAACACTGATAAATAGGCAGCATTGGCCTTATTAGTGCGCTTACTTGGGCAGGTAATGACTGACTGTGTTCGTTGCGTTTAGCTAAAAAATTAAAGGCCGCGTCGGTTTTATTAAGGTTATTGTGATTAAGCTTTATCGATAAGTCGGCTTTGTTTATTACAATGCCCGCACTGTTGCGGTGCTCTATTACTTTACAGCCAAAATAGGTTTTGTATGCGAGTGTATTAGTTGCCAGCTTTTGCGGTAAAAACACAGTGCGAGGCTTGCACTGATTATTACTTAATTTTTTAATTATGCTCATGGCTAAGCCAAGCGTGAGCTCTATGGCTTGGTTTATTTGTGGTAGGGGCTTTAGGTTAAATTCAAACGATAAAAATAAGCTCTCGTCATTATCTAATGAGTGCGTTGTTAAGCACAATGCGGGGCTGTGTAAGTGTAAATATTTAACCACCCAGCTAAGCGCTTCTTCTAAATTAGTCCCACTTTTAGCGGCTATTGCTATGTGGCCTAAAATATCAAAGTTTTGTTTATTTGCTAATTTAAGCCCAAAGCTTGGGCAGTTAAGCGTGTGGCTGCAGTACTCTAATAAATTTGCATAGCTCAAATAGGGTAAATATTGGTTTTCAAGGTTATTAAAGTCGACATTGACCTTACAGGTTTTCATTACGCTTGCTGGGTCTGCGCCAAGTTCTTTAATTAACGAGTCTATTGAATATAAAGAGGTGGCACGTATTGGGCTGCTCATACACTGGCGCTGTAAATTAAAGAAGGTGTCTAAAAATATCAAGTTTTTAGGATTTAATCTATGCACTATAGAGCGAATAGCACGCTGCAATAAAACTGCTTATTTACAACTGCATGGATGCACAAAGCAAAAGCAGCTACCAATAAGAACTAAATAGTGATGATGCAAAGGCACCTATGAGTAACCACACGTTTGATTATATTATTATTGGCGCAGGCAGTGCAGGTTGTGTGCTGGCAGCGCGTTTATCAGAAGATCAGCATATAAGTGTGTGCTTAATAGAGTCGGGCGGTAGCGATAAGAGCACTTTAATACAAATGCCTGCGGGTATTGCGGCCAGTGTGCCATATGGCATAAATAGTTGGCACTACAATACGGTACCGCAAAAGGCGCTTAATAACCGATGTGGCTTTGTACCGCGGGGCAGAGTGCTTGGTGGGTCAAGCTCTACTAATGCCATGGTGTATATACGCGGTAATAAATACGATTACGATAACTGGGCACAAAATGGCAACCTTGGGTGGGACTACAACAGTTTATTGCCCTATTTTATAAAAGCCGAAAACAATAAAACGTTTAATAACGCGTTACATGGCACAAAAGGGCCATTGCATGTGCAAGAGCTGACTAAGCCAAGTGCGGTAAACTCTTGCTTTTTAAAAGCGTGTGTTGAGCAAGGAATACAGTTAAATGACGATATCAATGGCGCTGAGCAACATGGAGCACGGCTTTCGCAGGTTACGCAACATAATGGTGAGCGCTGTAGTGCTGCAAAAGCGTATTTAACACCGCACTTAAATAGGCCTAACCTTAGTGTGTTTACCCACAGCCACGTTAATAAGATTATAATCAAAAATAAGGTTGCCTACGGCGTAGAGCTTGAGCGCGGCGGTAAAATTATTACATTAATGGCTAAAAAGGAGGTGCTTTTAAGCGCCGGTGCAATTAACTCTCCGCAAGTGTTAATGCTTTCAGGAATTGGCCCTAAAGCGCATTTAGCAGCGCATAACATACCACTGGAACATGCACTGGAAGGAGTAGGGGGTAATTTGCAAGATCACTTAACCGTGGTGCCTTTGTGTAAAGCAAATACAGCAAAAGGCACCTTTGGGGTAAGTGTAAAAGGCGCTGCAAGTATTATTAAAGGGTGTGCGCAGTGGTTTAGTAAACGTAGCGGGGTGTTAACCAGTAATTTTGCTGAGTCACATGCGTTTATTAATGTGTTGGATAATTCGCCTGCGCCGGATATTCAACTTGAGTTTGTAATTGGGTTGGTGGACGATCATAGTCGCAAAGTTCACCTTGGCCATGGCTATAGTATTCACAGTAGTATTATGCGCCCCAAAAGCCGAGGGACAATAAGGCTTGCCAATAGCAATCCACGCAGTGCGCCGCTTATCGACCCTAATTATTTAAGCCACCCTGATGATTTATCGCTTATGCTTGCAGGGCTTAAAAAAGCGCTGCGTATTATGCAAAGCCCCGCCTTTGATAAAATTCGTGGTAACTTTGTTTACCCGCTTGATGTAAATAACGATTCCCAGCTTATTGAATTTATTCGCCAAACTGCCGATACCGAATATCACCCTGTTGGCACCTGTAAAATGGGCACCGACAATATGGCGGTGGTTAATAGCAAACTACAAGTACACGGGATACGCAGCTTAAGGGTTATTGATGCCTCAATTATGCCTACCATAGTAACAGGTAACACAAACGCACCTGTTATTGCCATTGCTGAAAAGGCCGCTGATTTAATAAAATTGAGCTATAAAACAGGGTTATAAGTTGCGGTTGTAAAAGTGAGTAAGCCACGCCTGCCAGTCATCTTCTAGTTTAAGCATTTGTTGGTGCTTTTTAGCGTTAAGATGTTTGTTTTCATCTTCGGTGGCAATAAAAGGGCCTACCCGACAAAGCGAGCAATGATTTTCACCTAAATACGCAGGCTTTGTAAGGTGAGTGCTTAGTTCGTCAGATTGCGCCGAGATTGCTTTAGGCGTAAACACATAAGTGATACCACTGGTGTCTTTTACGTGTTTGTCACGGTCTACGTTTCTTATTTTGTAACCATCAAACTGGTTAATATCAAAAGGCATTTGGCCCGCGTACTTAGCCTCAAGGCCATTACTTAAGCTGCCTTCAATGTTCCACTCGCGATAGGGTTTTACATCTTTTGAGGTTATGTAGCAAAGCATAGGGCCGCTTTTGTCGAGCGCGTAATTGTTAGCGTATTTAATAAATTGATGTAGTAACGCGCGATTAAGCACGTTCATGCTGGTTTTTTGGGTGTTGCTTTCAAATGCTTCGCGCCCTACAAAGGCTGGAATAAGCGGAAACTGAAAAATAACTACATCAAAGCTGTGCTGGTGGGCAGCTAATTTTTGCCAACATAAAGGGTCCGTTACATCAAAGCAATTAATAACTTCTACATGACACTTTTTTAAACTACTTAGCGCATTGTGTTGGTATTTTTGCTCTATGGTTTTGGCGCTATCATAAGTAGATGCGACTAACTTTGCCGGTTTTATATGATTAACCACCGCATTAGAGAACGATAGATCGCCATCGCCTACGGTGAGAATTCGCCAATTAGGATTTAAATACATAACTTAATTAGATTTGTGAGTGTTTTGATCTGCACTTTGAGTATTTTGCGCTGTATTAGCACCATGCAAACGATGAAACGCAAGGCGTGTTTTAAGCCCTTCAATGGCTATTTGTTTTAAAATTAAATTAAAGGTAATTAAAATAGCAAACACAATATGAATAGGGCCATGTGTAAAACCCGCCTCTGGGCTATAAAGCGTAAGCCCAAACAACATAAATAACACCACTAACAGTATTTCTATTAATTGGTTTGAGTAAAAGCTGAGCCGGCCTTCATTTTTGTGATCTTTTTTAATGCTAATAGCGCAAAAAAACGGAATAACTTTAATTTTAAAAGCGGCGTTTTTTTCTACGTAGTTTTCGCCAAGCTCGTTAAGCTGCTGGCGTAATGTATCAATCATGGTGCGTCCTTAAATAGCAGTGCGCGGATGTTACACTATTACGCCTAGTAGGTTAAGCAGCGCAAGGTTATTTTGGGTAAAGGCTCATACCAATGGTGAGTATGTGACACACAAATACCACTGAGGTAAGAATAAAGCGCATTTTTTGATAATCGCGATGGTAGGTTTGCCATTGTGGTGTGGCTTTTTCAAAGATAAGAACTAACCAAAAACTAGCCCCTAACCAGGCAAGCGCCCACTCCAGCGGGATAAACGATAAAAATGGTACGGGTATAACAGGCACAACCGCTTTAATTGCATCGCTGTAGCTTTGCATCCCAGCGCGCCATAAATTGCCCGCCATAAATGCCAGTATAGCAATGCTATAAAAAGTAAAAAACTCCAAGTTAACGCTATTACTGCCAAACATAAGCGGCCACGCTACGCAGCCTAAAAAGGGTAGTAACCCCAAATAGCCAAGTTGAATATGATTAACAAATTTTTCCATTACAGCATGCCTTATGTTGTGTGTTTTTTAGCGCGGCTATTGTAGCAGTTTTAAATATAACGTGTTGCAAGATGTGCGCTTTCGATAAGTTTATTTACGCAGTAAAACAATCAGGTAGATCATCTTATATAAACAAACTGCTTGGAAGTATGGTTTTTATAGGCGGCTAAAAGGTTTTTTAAATATGTAGGCTTAGTGATAAAGGCATAAATAGTTGTGTCTTTATGCAGTGGACACCCTTTTTATAAAGAGTAACCACTGATAAAGCTATGCGACTATTCATTTTACCCAAAGCATAAACCTTGAACTGCAATAATGTCAGAGGTTAATACCAACTTAGTCAGCTTTAATGCTTTGCGCTTTTTGTTTTTTTAATTTTTGCTCTTGTTCCCATGCCCATAATGGAGGCTTGATCAGTAGGTTTAAGCGATGCTGCCATGTTGGCGCATGGCGTATTTGTGAAAACAACTTACTGTAACCGCTAAAAAATATTTTTATCGGGTTAACACTATCAATTCGTGGGAATACACCGTAACTAACGGGGGCTTCTTCTTTTGCAAAAGTACCAAACATACGATCCCAAATTATGAATATGCCTGCGTAATTCTTATCTAAGTATTGCTTGTTCGTTGCATGATGCACTCTATGGTGTGAGGGCGTATTAAAAATAGCTTCAATAGGTTTCGGAAATTTTTTAACGCTTTCTGTGTGTAAAAGTGTCTGAAATACTTGTACAAATATTTCTGCAAAAAAGATTACAAATGGATTAAAGCCTATCAACGCCAACGGTAGATGAAAAAACAGTGGAAAAAACCAATCCATTGGCCCATGTCTGTAAGCAACCGAAATATTAAAAAATGGTGAGCTGTGATGCACTGTATGCGTAGCCCAAGCAAAGCCATTTTTATGCAGAAAACGGTGTTCCCAATAGTATGCTAAGTCGGCTAAAACAATACAACCAATAATCGACCACATTGTTACGGGTAATTCAGTAATACGCCAATTGTCATAAACATAAAAAAATACACCAGCATAAGTAAGTGCTACTAAACCTATAATTCCGATGAACAATACAAGCGTAATAAAGTTACTAACACTATCTCCGAACAAAGTACGTGTAAATTGCTTTTTAAATGCATAACGCAACATTTCGAGGCAAAAAAGAGTTATGGCAGCTACAAAAAACCAGTCATCAACCCACTGTTCAAGCCAGTATATATCGTCAGTAGTAAAAGGTATGAATAAGAAGTCGAACATTACTTAGCTTCCTCGTATTTTACATACAGCTCACTATTATTCGTTTCACCATTAGCATTTAAGGTGTGAATTTCTAAAACAGCGATGGGCGCTTTTTGATAATTAATACTAGACCAACTTTGGGCAATTTGATTGTTCGTATAAAAATCACGTTTAAGTAACGTAGTATATTTTCCTTTACTTACTTTTATAGGAGCTACAGGGCTTTTTAAATCAGAAGCGTTATAACCAATGGTTACATTTGCTGTTTGATAGTTATCACTAAAATCAGTGTAAAAAACAATAATGCTACTAGGTTGTTTTCTTAATCGGTTATGTAGTTGTTTAGCGTTATTAAAGTGCTCCCACAGAGTATTTACCTCGCTAACAGCAATTTTTTGGCTAATGCCATCAATTAAAAAACTACCTTTTTCTACTTCATTTAGATTGCTTTGAGGCTGCTGCTTGATTATTTCAAACGTTTTGTTACTCCCCATAGAAACTGGTTTAGAAATAGCATGTGCTTTAGATGGTTGAACGATCATTAAACACCAGACACAAATCACTACTAATGCACTAACAACAATTGATGTTACAAAATTCATAAATTAACTCTAAACAAATATTTTGAAGGGAGTTTAGAGTAAAACAAAGTAAATTGTCAATAAGACAATTTACTTTGTTAGATTAACTAACAATAAATGTGCACTTTGCTTTAATTTATGAATAGCATCCCCCATTTTTAGCGGTAATAACGAAAGCGATAATAAATAACTAGCATAAAGGCTGTAAGCAATAAGCGATGCTTTTTCATCGTCAATACTTGCGTACTCTTCACTTATTATGGTGCTTACTTGCTCAATAAAGGTATTCATAATTTGCTCTTGATGCTCCTTTAATACCGCTAATCTTTTAGCTTCACCAAAGATAGCCTCGCCAATAATAGTATTGTTTACATGCTCTTCACTGCCTACTGTAAAAAGCATATCTATAAGCGCGCTTGTGCGGTTTGTATTAGGAAGCCAACTAATTAATGATTGCCATTGTTGCTCGTATATTAGTTTCCAACGCTCACTTAAAGCACAAATTATATCGTCTTTGTTACCTATATAATGACGAAGAATGGTGCGTTTCATATTTGCCTGCTCGGCAATATTTTCTAGCGACGTTGCTTGTAACCCTAGAGTAAGAATGCAGTGTTCAAATGCATCTAAGATTTGTTTTTTTCGCTGAACAGCCATACTGGGTCTAGCCATTGTTTCTACCTTTTTAACTATTTGGATTAGCATATCAAATAAATCATTAATTTTCAGGTTGCCAATTTATTTTTATTAACTTAATATTAAATTGTCAATGTGAAAATAAACTAGGTTTAAAATGAAAAAAATAATCAGCAATGTTTTACTTGCTCTTTGCGTTTCAGGGTGCGGAGAAAGTAACACCAAGAAACCTTTGCCTTATCCAGTTCCTGTGTTGCCAGTTATTGAGGCGCCTACTTATGAAGGTGAATATATTAATTTTGAGTCAGGTCCCGTCAGACCCATTGCTCAGCTTAAAGAACAAGGGCTATTGTTAGTCACCAACACATCGAATAACCGCATTGAGGTATACAAACAAGTTGAAAGTGGCGATCTTGAATTTGAAGGTTTTATCAATGTGGGATTAGAACCTGTGGCTGTCGCTGTTTATAACAATAAGGCGTGGGTGGTTAATCACCTGTCGGACTCTGTGAGTGTGATCAATATGCAAAGTAAGCCTTGGCACGTTGAGCGTACTTTACTCGTAGGCGATGAACCCCGCGATATTGTATTTGCACAAGGTAAGTTATTCGTAAGTACAGCACATCGCGGTCAACATCGATTCTCTCAACAAATAATAGCTAAAGAGGGCGTTGGTGCTAGAGATTTAACACAAGGGGGAGTTGGAAGAGCAGATATTTGGGTGTTTGATAGCCAAAACTTAGGAAATGAGCTTGGCGGCACACCTGAAAAAATAGTTAACTTATTTGGTGATACACCAAGAGCATTAACAGTAAGCAAAGATGAACAGCACGTTTATGCAGGTATTTTAAATTCGGGTAATCAAACGAGTACCGTACATGAAAACGTTATGTGCCACGGATTTGAAGATGATGAGTACGGCGGATACCCTTGTCAGGTTATGGACAAAATAACCAGTCCTAATGGGTTAGAAAGTGGTTATTTACCTGGCGGTAGAACGGCCCCCGGTGTTAATGCGTTTGGGGAGCCACAACCGTGGACAAGTATGATTGTAAAATACAATCAAAATAATGGTCAATGGCAAGATTCAGCTGGGCGCAACTTTTCTAATGGGGTACGTTTTAACTTACCTGATTTAGATGTGTTTAAGATTGATGTTGATTCAATGGCGGTTCAAGATTCTTATGCGCATGTTGGCACTACTTTGTTTAATATGACTATTAACCCAGTTAATAACGCTTTATATGTGTCTAATACTGAGGCAAATAATGCGGTTCGGTTTGAAGGCAAAGGAGAATTTACGGGCTCAACAGTGAGAGGGAAACTTGCTCAAAGCCAAATATCAGTTATTGATTTATCTACCAAATCAGTTAAACCAAGGCATTTAAATCGCCATATAGATTATGCTGATATTAAAAATCAAAAAGAAGCTAAAGCGCATAGCTTATCTACGCCATTACAAATGCAGGTAGATAGTAAGGGGAAAAATATATACCTAGCAGCGATGGGGTCTAATAAGGTTGCTGTTATACCAACACACATGATGGACAGCGATAGTTACTGGGATAACGTAGGAGAGGAGTTTACGCCGTCACTCGCGAGTCAAAATTATATTGATGTATCGGGTGGTCCCGCAGGTTTGTTGCTTGATGAGTCAAATGACGCCTTATATGTATATACGCGTTTTGACAACTCAATAGTACATGTCGGTATCAACAATAACTTAGAAAAACAAAGAATTGCTTTATACAACTCAGAACCTGAGTTTATAGTGAAGGGGCGTCCGTTTATGTATGATGCGCAGGCAACTTCAAGCAATGGAGAGTCATCATGCGCCAGCTGTCATATTTTTTCTGATACCGATCATTTAAGTTGGAATTTAGGTGACCCAGATAAAAAAAATACCCGCAATTCACTGCCATTCCCTACAGAAAATATTTCTGAACTAGGTTGTACACTCGTTGGCCCTCAAGATGAAAGTTGCCAGTTACTTTCTATTATTAATGGCGATGGTGATAAACGCACATTTGCATCAATGAAAGGCCCTATGATGACGCAAACCTTACGCGGAATGCAAAACCATGGGCATATGCATTGGCGTGGAGATCGCTCTATAGGCTATTTTGGTGTTGATACTGATAATACGCTAAGTGAAAAAGTCTCGTTTAAAAATTTTATTGTCGCTTTTGAGGGGTTGCTTGGTTTAGATATAGAGCTTGCAAGTTCCGCTAGTAGTAACAATAAACCTGCTAAAATAATTAAGCTTGAGGAGGATGTAGATAAACTAGCTGATTTTTCATTGGCTTTAGCTTTTGGGCCTAACCCGATAAGAGCGCTCGATAATTCACTTACTTCATCAGCACAAATGGGGGCACGCTTTTTTCATGGACAAAGACGCTCAGATGGTTTGGCAACTGATGTAGATATTAATGGCGCTAGTGTAGATGGTGTTAATTGCGAAGGGTGCCATGGGGTTGACCATGCTAAGGGCTTTTATGGCACCCGAGGCGAGGTAGCGCATGGTGGTGAAATTAATATTTTAAAAGTGCCTCAACTGAGAAACCTATATACCCGTGTTGGTATGTATGGACTACCAGATAGAGAGGGGTTTTTACCTTCTCATACTAAAGAGCATCAGGGGAGACAGGTGCGTGGTTTTGGCTTTTTACACGATGGCGCAACTGATCAGTTAGTTAACTTTTTACGAGGTGGAGTGTTTGATAACGGTGAGCAAGGTTGCCCACATGGTGCGGATGAAAAAAATGGCTGCATGTTTAATCAAGGTAAAGTTGGCATACCAAGCGAGGAAGTTAGAGAAGGGTTAGTTGACTATTTAATGGAGTTTGATAACGATTTAGCCCCTGTCGTTGGCCAACAAATTACCTTGTCAAAAAATAGTCCTGAGGAAGCTGAAGCGCGTGTTAATTTGTTTTATGAGCGTGCTAAAACCCCTTTTGTATCTAAATTGTTAGGAGGCAATACAACAGAATGTGAGCTAATTGCGACAGGGATGATAAACGATAAAAAGCGGGGTTATTTTATGAAGTCGTCTATTGGGGTATTTCAAAGCGATAAACAAGCAGAGCCGCAGCTATCACTCTCAGAAATAATTGAGCTAGCAAAAGAGCAAAATAACACGTTAACGTTTACATGTGCCGTTCCGGGTAAAGGTTGGCGTAGCTCGGTTGATAGCAACCTTAATGGTGTACTTAATTACGATGAGGTTTAATATTATGCAATGGTTTATGCAGTTACCTATAAGTTATTGGATTGGTTTTGGCTTACTTATCTGGTTTTTTATTGACCTAGCGCGTTCTAAGTCGACGTTGTGGCAAACTTATGAGCGTAAAAACGAACCCACAATGTATTGGCTAACTATGACCATTTGGCTTGCTTTAGCTATTACTTGTTTTATTTACCCTGCTTGGGTTTAAGGAAAGCGTTATGAAAAACGATGGTTTACCCGTCAATGCTTACACAGATAAAAAATGGTTTGATTTAGAAATGAAACATATTTTTTCAAAAGTGTGGGGCTTTGCTGCGCTTAAAGAAGATATTGCTGCTCCAGGTGATTTTACTACCAAGCAAATAGGTCTCAATAATTACATTATTATTATGGGGCGGGATCGCCGTCTTAGGGCTTTTCATAATATGTGTAGGCATAAAGGTACACGCTTATTGCAAGCGCAAGGTAACCTCAAAAAGTCCATCACGTGTCCGTATCATGATTGGACATACGATCTTGAAGGAAGCTTAATTGGTATTCCACACCAAGAAAAAGAATTTTCTGATTTAGATAAATCATGTTTGGGTTTAAAGGCAGCCTCAGTAGATATATGGCGAGGGATGATATGGCTACACCCAGATGAAAGTGCGCAGTCAATATCTCAGTGGTTTAGCTCGATAGAAGATCATTTAGGCCCACATCAAGTTGAAGATTTAGTAGAGCTTAAAGAACAATCTGTGTCGGAAACAATTAACGCTAATTGGAAGATTGTAGTTGAGAACTACATTGATCATTATCACTTAGCTCAATTACATAGCGGCACGCTAAATATGTACGATCATAGTAAGGCTGAGTTTGGCTTTAAGGGCAAACATTTTGCTTTTTGGGAGCCATTAGAAAAGTCATATGCAGCTGATTTAGAAAAATACACTGAGCTGCCTTTAATTAAACCTATGCCTAAAGAGATGCTGGGCGTATTTGTTCCTATGTTGTTTCCGGGGGTTGGGCTAAGTGAAAGCGAATCATCTTGGTCTGTATTTCATATTATTCCCATTAGTGTTAACGAGACACGCGTTGAAATACGCATTAAATCAATGCCAACAAGTGGGTTGAGTTATTGGTTGAAAGGAAGCAATTCACAAAAGTATTGGCAAAAGCGTATACGTCCTAAATACAATGATTTTGATAATCAACACCCACTGGGCTCTGCTGATTTTATGAAAGAAGATATTTATGTGTGTGAACAACAACAAAAATCTTTTGAAAGCCCTAATTTTGAATTAGGTCCAAGTGCTGAGTTTGGCGAATTACCTATAAGAGAGCATCAGCGAGTCGTTATGAGTTATTTAAACCTCTATTTATAAGTAAATTAGGCTAAGTACGTATTGCTTTAATATGCTTTAACCTAGCTAAGCAGTAAATAGCAGGTTAAAGCAATTTTTTACACTCGATATAAAATACTAAAAGGTTTGCCTCTTTAGCGGTGGCCCTAGGATCTATATGCAATTTTATAAATTAAGTATTAGTGAGGTTATCAAAGAAACAAATGATACAACCTCAATCATATTTACATTACCGAGCTCACGTGAGACTAAGTTTTCTTGGGATTCAGGTCAGCATGTTATGATACGAGTTAACTATGAGGGTGAATATTTAACCCGCTGTTACTCAATATCTTCATGGAAGTCACTAAAAATTACCGTAAAGCGGATTGATAAAGGAAGAGTTTCTCACCTTGTTAATAATAGCTTTAAAGTGGGTGATTTGGTTGAGGTGAGCACGCCAATAGGCAAGCCGCTAATTAATGATAGTAATATCCATACCAGAAAAACATTATATTTATTTGCCGCAGGTTCAGGGATCACAGCCCTTTTTAGCATGATAGAAAATATATTAGTCGCGCAGCCTTATAGCCGAGTGAATTTATTTTATCGGTGCAGAAATGAAAAACATGCCATTTTTTTAAAGCAAGCCAAGCTACTTGAAAAACTGTACTCCAATCGCTTTAATTTTATTTTGAGTTACAGCCAGCCTAGGCTATTTGATGCTGTTAGTTGGCACAAAGGAGCTATTAGCCAAAACGATATAGCTGACTACTTTACTAAATATGCACCTAGTGCTCAGCGCTGCGAGTATCATGTATGTGGGCCTACCTCATTTCTAAACCTTGTTTCGCAACATTTAACCGATTTAGATGTACCAGAAATACTCTTGCATAAGCAGTCTTTTGAGGGCAATGAAGTTAAAGCAGATAATATACAACAGGCTAAACTTAACGTAATTCATCCTCAGGGAACTAATACAATAGAAGTAAATAAAGGAGAGAGCTTGCTAAGTGCTATGAAGCAACAGGGTATTGCTCCTGCATATTCATGTGAGTCTGGTTTGTGTGGACAGTGTCAATGCTTGCTGCTGGATGGCGATATCACTATGAAAAATAACTACTACTTAAATGAACCACAAGAGAAAGCAGGCCTGATTTTATCATGCCAGTCTTATCCGTTGTCATCCTATGTACGTATTAGCCATGAAGGTAATTAATAGAGGCTAAAACTCACCGATCATTAAAATCGATTGTTTTAATCTAAACAATCAATTTTATTTAGTTTATCAATGGGCTTATTGTATTAATCAAGCCAACGCGAAAGGCCACACATTTTGGCTGCGTTGAGTAACTTTAAAACACTTTAAATATAAATGAGGAATACTATGAGCACTTCATTGATCAACACAAAAATTCAACCTTTTAACGCAACTGCATACCACAATGGTGACTTTGTAGAAGTGTCTGAAAAAGACGTACTAGGTAAGTGGTCAATCTTCTTCTTTTACCCTGCAGATTTCACGTTTGTATGTCCTACTGAGCTTGGCGATGTTGCTGATTACTACGAGCAGCTACAAGAAATGGGTGTAGAAGTTTACTCAGTATCAACTGATACTCACTTCACGCATAAAGCATGGCATGACACGTCAGACACTATTGGTAAAATTAAATTTCCAATGATTGGCGACCCAACTGGCCGTATTACTCGCAGCTTTGGCGTTATGATTGAAGATGACGGCCTTGCACTTCGCGGTACTTTTGTAATGAACCCAGAGGGCGAAATTAAAGTAATCGAAACTCACGATTTAGGTATTGGCCGTAGCGCTAAAGAGTTAGTACGTAAAGTACAAGCTGCTCAATACATTGCAACTCACGACGGTGAAGTTTGCCCTGCATCTTGGCAGCCAGGTGAAGACACACTTGCTCCTTCACTAGACCTAGTTGGTAAAATCTAAGTACAGGTTTACCCACTTTTATGAGGGCAGGTAACTGCCCTTAAACCAACATCATTTCGTTTGTTGGTGCCTCCTATCTCAACTCGGACTCATTAGCACATGCATTAGTTGGCATGGGAGGCTTGCTGTTTAAATTTTCCTAAAAAGGGTTAAGCCATGTTAGATAACAACATTAAAAATCAATTAAAAAGCCATTTTGAATCGCTTACTCAACCTGTTGAGCTGCTTATTGCCTTGGATGACAGCAAAAAATCAGCAGAAGTAGAAAGCTTAGCAAACGACTTAGCATCATTAAGCGACAAATTTACGGTAGTGAGCAACCCTGATACCAGCGCACGTCGCCCGTCTATGGTTGTACATTCACCGGTTAAAAATACCCACATTACGTTTGCAGGCGTACCTATGGGTCACGAATTTACAAGTTTAGTGTTAGCGCTTTTACACACTGGCGGACACGCAAGTAAAGCAAAAAGCGAAGACATTGAACAAATAGAATCACTCAATCAAGAACTTAATTTTGAAGTATACATAAGCTTAAGTTGCCAAACATGCCCGCAAGTAGTGCAGGCGCTAAATACAATGGCAGCAACAAACAGCAAAATTAAAGCAACAATGATTGACGGCGCACTCTTTCAAGACGAAGTAGAAGAGCGCAATATTTTAGCAGTACCAGCTGTGTACTTAAATGGCGAACCATTTAGCCAAGGTGCATTAAGCCTGACCGACATTTTAAATAAAGTAGACACTAAAGGCGCTGCTAAGCAAGCTGCAGCACTAAGCGAAAAAGACGAGTTTGATGTATTAGTAGTCGGTGGCGGACCTGCGGGTGCCTCAGCCGCTATTTACTCTGCTCGTAAAGGGTTAAACACCGGTATAGTTGCCGATAGATTTGGTGGTCAAGTTGCCGATACGTTGGCTATTGAAAACTTTATTTCGGTAAAAGCCACTGAAGGTCCAAAGCTTGTTGCTCAGCTTGAAGAGCATGTTAAAGAATACGATGTAGATGTAATGCATAACCAACGCGCAGCAGGGCTTGGTCGCGGTAGTAATGGTTATGAAATTACCCTTGAAAACGGGGCTACTTTAAAAGCTAAATCGCTTGTTTTAGCAACCGGTGCACGCTGGCGTGAAATGAACGTACCTGGTGAGCAAGAATATCGCGGCCATGGCGTAGCTTACTGCCCACACTGTGATGGTCCGCTATTTAAGGGTAAGCCTGTTGCCGTTATTGGTGGTGGTAACTCGGGTATAGAGGCGGCTATCGACTTAGCTAACATTGTAGAGCATGTAACTGTGCTTGAGTTTGCTGACACGCTTCGCGCTGACGAAGTACTTATTCGCAAAGCAAATAGCTTAAGCAACATCACTATTATTAAAAATGCGCAAACCACTGAAGTAGTAGGCGATGGTAAAAAAGTAACCGGACTTAATTACACTGACCGTGTAACAGGCGAGGAAAAATCATTAGCACTTGCAGGTATTTTTGTACAAATAGGTTTGATCCCTAATACCGAATGGTTAAAAGAGAGCGACCTTACACTAAGCAAGTTTGGCGAGATAGAAATTGACGCTAAAGGCGCAACCTCATTACCGGGCGTTTACGGTGCGGGTGACGCGACAAATACGCCATTTAAGCAAATCATTATTGCAATGGGTAGTGGTGCAACAGCAAGCTTAGGGGCGTTTGATTACTTAATTCGCCATAGCGAGCAAAGCGACCAAGACCAAAATGCAGCTTAATAGGCAAATCGTCTCTTGATGTAACAGCAATAGGTACACCCAAAAGCTGTTTGTTAACCCAAGCCGCCCTCTCCAAAGGCGGCTTTTTTAACGACTTTGAGAACTTAGTTAGGTATTCGTTCTTCAAGCCAAACTCTAAGGCTTTTAGGATCTTTGATGAAAGGTATCCTAACCCAGCTTCCATAAGCATATAAGTGGATTGTAGAGTAACCAAAAATACGGCCTAAAAATGTTGTTACTTGTTCAACATTTTCGACACTTTTGAAGCCTAGCTTGTCTTCTCTTCTTGTTAGTATTCCACTAAATACGGTTATCGAGTTATCTTTTGCAATAACTTTTATGAAAACTGCTTCCAGAATTTTATGAGAATCTTTTAAGACATAAATTGCAGGTAAGACGACTAAGCTTAGTAGAACATCATTTTTGAACTGCTCACCTATTAATTCTTGCCCTATGAATGAGAAAATTAGATAGACTAATCCTAGGCCAAGGATTCGCGTACAAATTTCTCCAAATGCTTCAAGAGAACGCCAGAATTTAGCAATTTTAATTGTTGGCAAAATACCTCCGTTCTACAAAGCTTTAATAGGCCGCTTTAAATTATTAATCACAGCCGCCAGAATCCCCACCGCAATCATTATTAGAGTGTGAGTTATTACTAGCATAAATTGAAGAGTCAGTGCTTGTATAAGTTGAACGGCCTTGTGATGCCTTACCACTGATAAACGTAACTAATAGCAATACGCTTGATACAATAACAACGATTATTGATGAACCCCATTGCCCTGTAGAAATGCCTTTAAATATGGCTAACAACAGTACAGTAAAAAGTAATGTTCTTATTATATTTTTCATTTTATATCCTTACTAGTTAAAGCGAATTTACTTTAGCTGTATGTTCTAAGGCATTAGAGAGCGCTTTTTCGATATGCGGAAACTTAAATGGCTTAGAGACAAACATATCCATGCCTGCTTGCTGGCAAGCTAGTTTATCTTGCGACGATGTATTAGCAGTTAGCGCTACAATGTAGGTGCTTTCGCTAGGGCAAATACGTTGCGCTCTCAGCGTTTTAGTGGCTTCAAAACCATCCAGGATTGGCATAATGCAATCCATAAAAATAAGGTCGTAATGCTTTTGCTTACACTTAAAAATAGCGTCTTGGCCATCAATGGCGCAGTCGGCTTTTACGTTTAACTTATCAAGAGAGGCATCAAGCACACGGCGGTTTATATCGTTGTCATCAACAATAAGTACACTGAGCGAATGGCTGTTTAACTCAATTTTTGATTTAATATCGTCTATTACTTGCTCTTTACCAAGCTCTAGCGGAATATTAATGCTAAACGTTGAGCCTTTTTGTAGCTCACTCGTCACCTTTATTGTGCCGCCCATGTATTCTACAAGCTCTTTTATAATTGCTAGGCCAAGCCCTGTGCCCCCTTTATTATTTTTAGCGTCAACCTCTTGTGTAAACGGCGAAAATAAAGACTCTAAAAAAGCGGGGGTCATTCCGCGACCAGTGTCAGAAACAGTGATACCAAGAGATAACGCATCGTTATTATTTATGAGCTGTGTTTTAAGTTTTACATGGCCTTGCTCGGTAAATTTTAATGCGTTACTTAATAAGTTAGAGGTTATTTGGCTCAGGCGTGTACTGTCGCAAAAGGCCCAGCAGCTATCATCAATTGTATTTTCTATGATTAATTCAACATGGGTTTCTTTAAATAACGGGGTATATAAAGAGGCTAAGTCACTAAATATGGTTTTAAGTAGTACATCGGTTGGCTCTAGTTTTAATTCACCATGATTAATTTTAGAAAAATCGAGTACTTCGTTGATAATGTTAAGTAAAATATCAGCGCTGCGTAGCGCTATTTTTATTTTTTCGTCTCGTTTTTCAGTGTCTTTTTCATCTATTAAGGTGGTGAGCATGCCAGTTATGCCATTTAGGGGGGTGCGTAACTCGTGGCTAATTTTAGCAAATAGCATACTTCTATCTTCTAACATATGCTCTGCTTCGGCTTTTTTCTTTTTTAGCGCTTCTCTAAGCAAGATTGATTCGGTAATGTCTTGAAATGTACCAAATAGCCTTATGCAATTACCTTCGTGAAACTCGGCTTCTCCAAAAGTCGAAATCCAAATTTCTTGGTTTTGTGCAGTAATAACCTCAAGCTCTAAATCCCATTTTTCACCTTTGTTTATGGCGTTTTCTACCGCTTTATTTATGGCTTCTCTGCTGGAACCCTCTTTGTAAAATTCAATCGCGTTATCAACTATTGGCTGGTAGTCATCGGCTACCTGATGAATGCGTTTAGTTTGCTTACTCCAATAAACTTTGTTCTCGATTAAATCGACCTCCCAAGTGCCGATATTCGCGATGTTTTCGAGCTTTGACAGGGTGTAGCTATTTTTTAAAAGTTGCTCTTTAGTGTCTATTTTTGCAAATTCAGATCCTAACCACTGAGCAAATAGCTCAATGTAATCGTAGGCTTCGTCGCTAAATGCAGGTGACTCGTTAGGCGATGAAAAGTTAACAGTGCCAAAGGTTTTATCGGCTACTTTTATAGGTGCGCCAATGTAGGACTCAAGTTGAAAATTTATGTAACAAGGGTGAGTTGCAATCGTACTTTGTGAGGCTTTATGAAACGAAAGCGCCGAGCCCGCTGATAAAGTATGGACGCAATAGGTGCCATCTAGCTCAAATTGTGTACCGGGTAATAAGGCGTTATCGGGTGTTAGAGCATGTAATACTGTGTACGTATTAGCATCAATTTTACTAATTATTGCTACATCAAGGCTGAACACTTCTAGGCCAAACGCGAGTAGGTTTTTAATTTTAGAATTAAAATCCAGAGTTTGGTCTGAGACTATATCGTGAAAACGCCTTAAAAAGTTCACCGCAATTACCTTAATTGTATTTTATATCGTTATGCGTATCGGTAGATAGGCACATTTATTTATATGTTTTTAACAGTTTATACCAACAGGCGTAAACCGTTGAGCAATATATTGAGTAATGGGTGTTAGGCTATCAACACGCGAACTTAATTGTTTTGCTCAATTAGCAAACTTTTCCCATTAATAGGTAGAATTAGGCGTGTATTCTGGGTTTATGTCGCCGCCTACTTCTTCTGGGTCTACATCGTTTATAAGCAACACTTCGCGCACGGCTTCAATATGATCAAGCACCGTTTGATAGCGCTCGCCATATTCGTACTTTGTTACTTCAATTGCTTGCGGCATGTAAGTAAATGCAATTTTTAGTGCGTGTAACGCGTCTGGATTGATTTTATCGCTCATAAATTTCTCTCATTTTATCAATGTATAGTGATTTGTTTAACAGCTGCTAAAAGAGCCTGCCTAGGGACAATTAGCTTTTTGCATATGCCTTAACAAAATAACAATAATTATAGAGTTTGTTGACTGTTAAAGTTAAAAATTTGCCTGTTTAGTCGTTATTTTAATGGGCTAAGCAGTTAAGCACTGATCAGTATGATAACGCAGTTGTTTTTGGGATTATTTAAAAACAGTTTCAGCCCATCATATTTACCTACCTAAATACCAAGTATGCTCAAAAAATGTAATTTTATAAATAAACAGGCATTGATTGTGCGAATAAAAAGGAGCTTGTTAGCTTATTAAGTAACGATAATATGTTGCATAAATTTACAAATGCGCAATATAATGCAAATAGTTGTTATTTGCATGTGCAGATGTGCGCGCCTGCTATTTATTAAATGAGCTAAAAATGAATAATAAAAAAACCTTTAGCGCTACAAAGCGTCGCCATTTAATGGCGTGCGTATTGGCATTGGTAACCGCTACGGTGATGATCACCGGGATGACTACCTACTTGCCATTACAAATGAGTGAACAAATTTTACTGCCTATTTTACTGTTTCCAATTATTTGGGTTGGGCTTTTTATATATGCCTACATTAGCGAAAAAGCATGGCAGCCATTTTTAGTCATGATCACTTTGTGTTTAGTGCATGGAATTTTAAGTTATTTTGCATTAATGCAGGGGCAAGGATGAAATCAATTACTTTAAAAAAGCTATTTTTATTACATAGTTGGGTGGGCGTAGTAACCGCCGTTTTATTGTTTGTTGTGGCATTTACCGGCGCGTTAGCAGTACTTGCCAGGCCTGAGCTAAAAATTTGGGCCAACCAATCACTGCAGCAAACTCAACATATTCCTAATAGCGAAATAAGCACATTAGTTAATACATACCACGCTCAAGTGCCCAAAGAGTTTGGTGAAAACATTCATGTGTTTATGCCAACAGGGCATAATTTTCACTTACTGGCTTTAGTATTTGAATCGCACCATGGTGATGAAAATTACCAGCAAGAAGTACTTCGGGCATTTGAATTTGACCCAGCAAGCTTAGCGTTGGTAAATACCTACTATGGCCCCAGTAAGCAATATTATGCCAATAGAAAAACAGATGCAGCCAGCTACATTGGTGAGTTTCACGCTGACTTACATTTAGGGCGACCTATAGGGCTTATTTTAACTGGGTTTTTAGGTTTAACATTATTAGTAAGTACGGTAACTGGCTTATTTATACATCGTAAATTAATTAAAGAGCTGTTCACCTTTAGGTGGCACAAAGGCTTAGATGTAACCATAAGTGACGGCCACAAAGTAATGGGTATTTGGGGCAGTATTTTTAATATTGTAATTGGCTTTAGTGGCGCATTTTTAGGGCTCGCAACCGTAATCTTACTACCTGCAGCAGCTTTTGTTAGCTTTGGAGGCGACCAAGATAAGTTGATAGAAACTTTTACAGCTATTCCTGAGCCAATAATTAGTTATGTAAATCACCCAACTAACATAACCGCTATTTTAAGTGATGCGCAGCAACGCTACCCACATGCAGTTATTTTAGATGCCACGGTAATGGCGCATAACGATGCTAACGCACAAGTGTATTTACGCCTTTTAGGAGGCGAAGCCGTGGCTTCTCAGTTATTGCATTACAATGGGCAAGGGGAGTACATCACTTCAATGAGTAGTTTTGGCGATATTGCAGGGGTATCAATTAAAATTATTGAAATACTCTTCCCACTCCATTTTGGTAATTTTGCAGGTTTATTTGTGAAGTTACTTTGGGTAATGCTTGGCTTAGCATGTGCCTTAATGCCACTTTCTGGCATGATGATGTGGTTAGCAAAGCGTACCAGAGGCAGCACACCAACGCTTAGCGCTGACGCGTATGCAAGGTGGAACCGCTTTATTATAGGCAGTTGCGGTGGTTTAGTGATTGCTTGTTGTGTGTTATTCCCTATGCAAGTACTTTTAAACTATGCCGTGGCTGGCGCTGAGCACAATGCTTACTTTGGGCCGGTATTTTTTTACGTGTGGTTAGTATGGCTAGTAATTGCAGCATTTTGGCAAAGCTATAAAAACTACTTCAGAGCAACCTTGTTGCTTTGCGCCTTATTCTTAATAAGTGTTTTACCATTTAATAGTGTATTGGGCGTTAATAATGTTATTAACGCAAACAGTACCTTAGTGGCATTTACAGATATTAGCTTTTTAATTGTTGGACTGGCGTTTTTATGGGGATACTTAAAAACAAAACCTGATGCCATAGCACTTGCAGAGGTAAAAGCAGCATGAACACTGTTATGATAGTTATTGCACTAGCGTGTTTACTGGCCGCTTTATTATTAATGAGAAGTAAGCACTACAAAGTAGCCTATAAATGGCTGTATTGTAGTGCTTTAATAGCTATTGCCTTAGCGTTTTTTATACATGTTTACGCTGTGCTAGCGGGCATTGTATGCACCATTGCAGCGTTTACTGTAATGGGCATACTGGTTGCGCTATCTAAAGGGAAACAACACACTTAGCTTAAAAAGGCTCTGGCTGTATCAATTCCCATTTTGTACCCATCGTTAAGGCGTTTAACATTTTTGGTTGTACGACCCACTCTAAATTGAGGCGGTGGAGCAATAATATTGATTTTGCAATCTTCAGGCGGGTTATTAATAAAATCTATGCTGCTGTTATAAACATGCGCTCTGTTAATCGTGCTTTTTACTAAAGCAGGGTAGTTTTTATAAAGTTTTTTAGTTAACCACTGCGATTTACTTGGCTTTTTTCTATAGCCAAGTGGCTGAGAAAGCACCACGGTTATTTCTTGAGCGCCCATTTCGTATGCTTTTATTACGGGAATAGAGTCTGCTACGCCGCCATCGGTCATCGCAATATCATTAATTATAGGGTAGTTACGATACGCAATTGGAATCGCGCACGATGCCTTAAGTTGCTCTACCATCGCATCACTACTTGCTTTAAGGTAATGGGGCTGCCCTGTGGTGATAGCTGTAGAGACGATATAAAATTCGTGAGCCGCCTTTGCAAAGGCTTCTGTATTGAGGGGGATTTCTTTAATGGTTGCTTGCCACAGCCAATCTAAATCAAATAAGTGGCCGCCTTTGATAAAGCGCGCTAAGTTAATAAATTCAGGCCGACACGAAAAGTCGGTAATAACATGGTAATTTCGTTTAGGTTGTTGGCATAAATAAGCGGCTATATTGGTAGCGCCAGCAGAAACCCCAAAGTAATTAGTAAAAGGTTGATAGCGCTGCGCTAAAAACTCATCCAGCACGCCGGCGGCAAAAATACCGCGCATTGCACCTCCCTCAACCACTAAAGAATGTTTATTGTTATTATTAATCATACTATTACCTCCCTGTTGATGATATTACCAACTAACCAGGTAAAGCGCGATAAAATGCTGAAATAATTATACCCATTTGCCACATTACTTTATTCACTTAAGGGATTAAACTTGGCGCTAACGGCGCTAAAAATTTTGATATAAACAGAGCAATAACGAAGCTTTTATCCTGTAATCAATGTGGTTTAGTATTTAAAACTAAATCACTTAATTAAGCTATTTGGTATTAGTGCACTGTTTGGCTTAGCAAAAAGCGTTTAGCTGCTAATGTGTTTTGTTTAATCGTAAGTGTTGGGGATTTCTGATAAAGTATTTATTAATACAAGGCTTTGTTAATATTAAAGAATCGTTATTTATGACTGACTCAAGTGTAACCGTATTTAGTAACGTGCAAAATAAGTTAGGTGAAGGCCCGCTTTGGCACCCTTTGCTTGAAACGCTATTTTGGGTAGATATAGAAAAAAACCTGCTGCTAAGTAAGTGTTTAACAAAGCCTGACTCACTAACACAAGTTGAAATGCAAGATACGGTTTCGGCTTTAGCGTGGCTTGATAAAGCACATCTTATTATTGGCACCAGTACGGGTATATATAAATACCATATAGCTTCTGGGGGGCGCCAAACGCTCACATTTTTAGAAAATACCCAGTCCACACGGCGCTCTAACGATGGTCGGGCAGACCCTTGGGGTGGTTTTTGGCTAAGCACTATGGATACAAACGCCCGCTCAGGCGAGGGTAAAATTTACCGTTTTTATCAAAATTCGCTTAATTGCGTGGTGCAAGGTTTAACCATTCCCAACGGGTTATGTTTTGATAAAGCGCGCTCACGTGCTTATTACTGCGACTCAAAAGCCAGCTGTATTTTTACTTTAAATGTAAACCCAGATAGCGGTGAGCCTATATTACCCGCCCAAGTTTTTTATCAATTTAAAAATACCCAAGTAGACCCAGATGGCTGTGTGATTGATGCCCTTGGCAACTTATGGCTTGCGGTATGGGATATGGGCTGCGTTATGTGTTTATCGCCAGATGGGGAGGTTTTAAACACACTGTCGCTTGCTGCAACAAAACCTACAAGCGTTGCGTTTGGTGGCAATAACGCACAGTGGCTATTTGTAACTTCTGCAGATGACAGTAATGTAAAAACTAACCAGTCATTACAAGGTAATGTATTTAAAATAACAGACATAAAAAACGGGCAGCTAGAGCCGCCCGTTACTTTATAATAGATTTAGTTATGTAAATTGGCACACCTTATTACGGCCTGTTTCTTTTGCGGTATAGAGTGCTTGATCGGCTTTGCTTATAAAGCACTGTGACGTGCTATTTTTATCAGGCGTGGCTGAATAAAAACCGATACTTAATGTTAAGTACTCACTTACGGTAGAATTATTGTGTTTTATGCCTGCCGCGTTAATTGCTTGTTGAATTAAGCGGGTAAATTGCTGGGAGTCTTGCTCATTAGTTGCCGGTAAAATGACGGCAAATTCTTCACCGCCATAGCGCGCGGCTAAATCGCCTTCGCGTCGGCATTGCGACTTAAGCGCAGCTGCCACCTTAACTAAGGCTTCATCGCCTTGTTGATGGCCGTAGCTGTCGTTGTAATTTTTAAAAAAATCAATATCGCACATAATTAAGCTAACGGGTTGCTTTGCACGTGCGCAACGTTTAATTTCGCTCTCTAGTGCTTTGTCAAAACAGCGTCTGTTTGCAATTGTGGTGAGGCTGTCGGTATTAACAAGGTGGTTAAGTTTTTGATTTGCGGTAATTAGCTGTTGTTGAATATGCTGAAGCTCTTGCTTGTAGTTTAAGTTTTTAAACGCATTAGCGATTATTTCACCTACTAGTTTTAACCTAATTAAGTCTAAGTCTGTCCACTCACGTTTTTGCTTTACACAATCACAACCAATAAAGCCTACTAGCTCCTTATCGTAGCGAAGGCCAATACACAGTACCGATTGAATACCTTCACGCTCAAGTTCTTGTTTTTCTTTAGCCGCTTTTGCTGGGAGGCTGGCAACATCATTTACTTTAAATAAGTGTGTGGTGCCCATTAAATTAGCAAAGTAGGGGAGTGAGTTTTTTGGTATGTGCTGTAGTTGATCTTTAAATGGCTGAATCCCTTGGTTAACCCACTCATGGGTGTTACGCATTGACTTACCATCGTCAGAAAATTTAAATAAGTAGCTCCTATCGGCATGGCATACAGTGCCAATGGCTTTAAGCGCAAACTCTATATGAGTATCAATATCGTCAATTTGAATATCTATTAAGTCGGTAGAAATTTTTGAAATAATTTTATCAAAGTTATATTGCGCATCTTCGTTGTGTTCAATTATCTCAAACGTAGCAATGTATAAGTGACTATTTAGCGAGGCAAGTTTGGCGTTTAGTAATAGGCCTTGCGTTTGTTTTTGTAAAAATACGTGGCAGTTAGTATTTATAACTAAGTATTTTTCAAACAATTGAGCAACAGTAAATTGTTTTTTACTTTCTGGACTACTTAACGTGAGGTGCTTAAAGTCTGCATCTTTTAATGTTGGCTGTGAGGGTAAATCAAATATACTCTGCGCTTGAGTGTTTGCTTTATAGGCTTGTGTTTTAGCATCATAAAGTACAACGGCAAACGGAATAAGCTTTATAGTACTCCACACATCTTCGATTGGTTTTAAGCCCACTCATTGCTCCCGTTGATTTTACATACAATTTAATTGTTCCTACTATGTTATTTAGTACAACTTTAGCTATTTTGCTAAGTTTTTAGTGCGTTTAAGAGGGCTTCGTATTACAATTGCTACTGTATATCATTACCCTTTTCTACTCTAAGCCACCTGACGGCTTATTTGCATTTTAAGTATAGGTTTTTCAAGCATTTCATGACAGAAATCACTACACACCAGGCGTCTCGTCGTCGGTTACTTATCGCTTTAGCGATAACATGTTCATTTATGGTAATTCAGGTAATTGGCGCTTATTACGCTAATTCGCTTGCTGTACTTGCCGATGCAGGGCACTTATTTGTGCATAATAGCTCGCTATTTATTGCCCTTATTGCCTCAAGCTTAGCAATTCATTTTGCTAAAACCTATAACGATGGCTATCAACGCGCTGAGCTCATTGGTGGTTTAATTAATGGTTTACTGTATTTGGCGATAAGCTCCGTTATTTTATATGAAGGTGTAGAGAGAATTTCCCATCATAACGATGGCCATGATTTAGCAATAAACAGCTTTTTAATGTCGAGTATTGCCTCTGTGGGGTTTTTATTTCATGGTGCTGCAGCGTGGGTACTTTATAAAGGCCGCAAAGCAAGCATTAATGTGTACGCTGTATTTTTGCATTCGTTTTTTGACATTATATCGACCATTTCTACGTTTATAGCTGGCGTACTTATTTATTTTACGGGCTGGAGCATTATTGATATTTTATCGAGCATGCTAATTGCCTCGTTTGTGTTATTTACTGGCGGTAAAGTGATCACGAGCTGTATTAAAGGGCTGTTCTTTAATAACGCTAAGTTGCCTAAAGTGAAGGATATTGAGCAGTCAATTACCGATTTAGAGCATGTGCATAACGTACATAATGTGACGGTGTCGCGCAAAGACAGCGATATTATTGTCGGCGCTCACGTGGTGTTAAAAGAGCATTGTACAATTGAAAAGCACGATGAAGCCTGCCGCTTAAAAATAGAAAAACTCCTCGCTGCGCGTTTTAATGTTAAAAGCAGCGTACTGCAAATAGAAAGCCACGAATGCCAGCATATTCATAGCTAACTTTTTATTAAAGTGTGAATATGCTCATGTGTTTCGGGGTTTTGTAATTGCTCTGCACGCATTGGTTTTGCAAAATAATAACCTTGTAAAACATGACAACCTAACCCTTCTAAAAAGGCTTTTTGTTGCTTAGTTTCAACGCCTTCGGCTATGCAATAAAGCTCCAAGTTTTGAGCTAAAGTGTAAATGGTTTTGATGATCGACTCATCACTTTTATCAACCCCAATGCTGTTAACAAAGCTTTGATCTATTTTAATGACATCAATAGGGAACTGGCTCAAATAAGTAAGTGATGAGTAGCCGGTGCCAAAATCATCGAGTAACAGCTTAAAACCAGCCGATTTTAACTTTTGTAGTTGCTTTGCGGCTTTTTGCTTGTCTTCTAGCAGTATGTTTTCTGTTATTTCTAGGCGCAGTTGCACTGGGCTCATTTGATGCTGTTTTAATATATTGGTCAGCTTGGTTGCTATATTCGTCCTTAAAATGTGCTTTGGCGACAAGTTAAGTGAAATATAAAATAATGGGTTGCTGGCCAATGTAGGGGCTAGCTCAGTTAGCGCGCGCTCTAAAGCTTGCTCAGTTAATGCTTCTATCAGGCCTGTTTCTTCAGCAATAGGGATAAATAATGCCGGCGAGACAAATTGGCCGTTATTTTCCCAGCGCATAAGTAACTCTACCCCATTTATTGTTTGTGCGTGCGTGTCTATTATGGGTTGGTAGTGATTAAATAATAGATTATCTTTCGCGGCGTCTTTTAAATCGTTTTCGAGGATGAGCTTTTGTTTTATTTGCTCGTTCATCGAGTCGTTAAAAAACTTAAACCCGTTTCTGCCTGCTTGCTTTGCATGCATCATGGCTACATCGGCGTTTCTGATCAGTAAATCGGTCGAGCTGGCATCAAATGGGTATAAAGCCACGCCAATACTGGCTGATATATTAATAGAAAAATCTTCGATAATGACCTTATTGGCAAGTGCTGAGCTGATACTTTTGACTATGTTATTAAGTGCGGCTATGTCTTCTACGTTATCAATAAGCACTAAAAATTCGTCACCGCTTTGGCGGCCAAGCGTGGCATTACTTGGCAACATCGCGCTCACTCTTTGGGTAATATTACACAGCAGTTGATCTCCCACTGCATGGCCAAATGTGTCGTTTACCGGTTTAAATTTGTCTAAATCTATAAATAGTAAAGCGCTTTGAGTGAGCTGCTGGTGAGCTTTTTTAATCGATTTACCAATTTTTTGATGCATTAAACTGCGGTTAGGCAATTGTGTTAGGGGATCGAAGTTGGCTAAATAGCGCAGCTCGTCTTCTGCCTTTTTTTGCTCGGTTAAATCCGAAATAACAATCACATAGTAACTTATGCTATGTGTATCTTTAGCGATTGCAGTGGCACTTATATGTATGGGGTGGTGCGGGTTAGTTGCAGTTTTAATAACGGCATCAGTTCGCCAATTTTGTTTTGCTGTTAAGCTTTTTAATGTGTTGGCATAGCTTTTACATTGCGCTTTACCTATCGCATTAACAAACACTTTTAAGCTAAGTGGATGTTTATGAGTTTGCGAAAAGGTTTTTATAAAACTGTTGTTTGCAGAAACCGGCACCAAGTTATTATCTAAAATAAGCAGCCAGTCGTTTATTTGCCCAAACGCCTCACCTAAAATGTTGGCTTGCTGCTCATTGGCACGTTGCTCAGTTATGTTGGTATATATGCCAGATACAGATACCGGTTTATTTGTGTGTTCGTCATAAATAATTTGCCCTAAATCTTGATACCACAACCAATGGCCAAGCTTATGCTTTAACCGGTAAGTTGCTTGCCAATGCTCATGCTTTTTTTGTTTGGTAAAATTTAACCAGTGCGAAATAACCCGAGGTTTGTCTTCAGGGTGAATTAAAGCTAAATAATGTTTTAATGGAATACGGTTTGGCAAATTAGTATACCCAAGCTCACTTCCCCGGTTTGTATTTACCGAATCGTCGCTGTAATGGTAATCCCAAATGCCACTTTTATTGTTACTGAGCGCAAGCTCGGTTTGTTTTTGCGAGTGTATAGTCGCTTTTTGCGCATTAGCTATGGCTAGCTGTCTGCTTCTGTATTGCCAAAACAGTAAACACAGCACAGTTATAATAATTAAAATATAAGCCGCATACGCATAAGGAGACTTCCACGGCGCGTATGCCACATTAAAATTTAACAGCGCCGGCTTTGATTCGGTCGCACTGTTAAAATTATACGCGCTGGCCTTTAATTGATAATTACCTGGTGGGAGCTTTGTAAAAAATATTTTGTTTGCTTTTAAATCATCATACTCTAGCGAAGTAGGTCCTTGAAGCGTAATTTTGTAACGTGTTTCCGCGCTATTTTGAAAATCAAAATTAGAAAAGCTGACCTCCAAACCCATATCTTCATGTGTTAATTGCAATGCAGAGGTGGCAAACTGATTTGGCTGATAGTCTAAATCGCGCGACATTAAAGTTATATCGGTTATTGAGGTTGTTGTTTGCGTGCTTTGCTTTAAAAACTCAGCGGGGTTAAACGAAATTGCACCATAACTGCTGCCAAACATTACAGTGTTATTTTTAAGCGTAATTGCCCCTAAAGTGCTAAATAAATTAACCGATAAACCATCTTTTACTGTAAAAACTCGCAGCCTTAACGTATCGGTATTTAAGCGGTACAACCCATTTTTACTGCTAAACCATAAATAACCATACTCATCGCTAATAAGTGAATAAATAGACTGCGTTTTTAAGGCGTTACTTACGTTAAAGTGGTGCTTTTTTTCAAAGCTCTGCGCATCAATACCCACTAGGCCTTCGCTGGTTGTTGCTAACCATAAAATATTATTTTTATCGGTTAACCAGTTTTCGACTGTGTGGTAATTTTGGCTGTCTTTTTTGCTGGTTTTATAAATAGTGGTAAGGGTGTTTGTTTGCTCGTTAAACCGGTAAAAGTGGGTAGTTGTACTTAATACAAATTCATTTGGGTAATCATCAAAAGGTCGATGAAAAGTATAGGCCTCTAAAGGGTTTACATGTTGTTTTAACCCGTTAATTTCGCGCGTTAAGCCTGTTTTTCCATTGTACACATAAAAACTGTGATCATTATAAAAAGCGAATGTGTCGGGGGCTACCTCAGACAAACCATAAATAACCACACCTTCAGACAGTGCGTTATTTAAATCTTTTTTAGCAACGGCAGTGCCTGTTTCTTTGTCAAATAAAATTAAACTGTAGTACCCCGTTAGCCATAAATACCGCGAAGTGGAATCTAAATGCGCTTTATTAATTTCAAAAATAGCGTATTCACCATAAACCGCTTTAGGGTCTTGCGAGGTTAGGTAGTAGGTTGTTTTGTTTTTAGCATTTACATGGGCAAGGCCATTATCGGTGCCGTACCACATAGTTAAATCATCGTCTTGGTAAATACTGTTTATATAGTTGTTTTCGGGTAGGGTGGTTTTGTTAAAGCGCCGTGTGTTTATTGACCAAGTAAGCACGCCTTGAGTGCGCGACGCCAGCCAAAACACGCCACTTGAGTCGACCATTAAATCGTTAATAGTATTTTCGGTAATATTAAATTTACTTTGATCAAAGCTAAGAATTAACTCAGTGGTGCCCTTTTCTCGGTTAAATTCGAACAAGCCATGCTCTGTGGCAATAAATTCGCCATAGGGTGTATTGCTGTAATCCCAAATATTGTAATCAGCAATCACGCTTTTAGTGCTTTGATCTGCAGCTGCTCCTGCTGAGCTATTTAAACTTAATGCGTACATGCCCTCAACGGTGCCTACTAATAATCCTAGCGTGGGATCTACAGATAAAAACTTAACATTACTGTTATCGACTGTTTGTTTATCGGGAGTATGTAAATTAAGAGGGGTTAATGACTCTGTTTTTAGGTCGTAGCTAAATAAACCCGTTTGTGTGCCTATAAATAGCGTATTTTTGTAATATTTTAACGCGCGCACCACGCTGTTTTCATTGCCTATAGTAAACTCTAAAGTAAGTGAATTTGTTTTAGAATTAAGTGAATACACGTTGTTTAGAATGGCAAGGTAAAAGGTATCTTGGTGCTGGGCTATCGCTTCAATTGAAGCGTAACTGCCTGTATTACCTGCAAGATTGCCCGAAAATATATTACGAGTAGTTAACGTTTTTGGGTTAACTAAATAGGCACCGGCAAGCTCAGTAGAAACAATTATATTGCCTGCATGCGTTTTAAATAGTGTAGTGATGAAGTTTTCGTTAAGAGTAAATCCGCCATCAAAAGGGGTTACCGTGTAGCCGTCAAATCGATTAAGCCCTTGCGCTGTAGCTATCCAAATATAACCTAAATCATCTTGCAAAATTTTAGTTACGTAATTTTGGGATAAACCTTCATCGGTAGATATTCGTTGTAGTTGTTGAGCATAATTTGTGGAGGCAGATACGCTAGTAATACAAAGAAAACATACAGTGGTGAAGAGAAAAAACAAAATACTCAATCGCACTAATAAACTCGCTCTAGGGCAGGGGATATACATATAAAAGTTAAATATAGCACATTTTTTAAAATGTGGATTACAACTTATAACAACTAAATTAAAGCACTAATTTAGTTATTTATAACCATTTAAGCTACGCTTACTAATTATAATTACTTAAAAACGGGGTGTTATGGTTAGTCACAAAAATTTATCTGCGGATAACAGCGTGTTATTAGTGATAGATATTCAAGATAAGCTATCTCCTGCTATTAGCGAATTTACTGATTTACTAGGGTGGGCAATAAAAATTGCCAAAGTAAGCGGCCTTTTTAAAATTCCTAGCATAGTGACTGAGCAATATCCTCAAGGGCTTGGTGGTACAAACAGCCTTTTAAAAAACACCCTTATAAACGCACAGACTGTTGAAAAAACACATTTTAGTGCGTGTAATGAGCCTGCATTTAATGCTGTGTTTACAAAGCTTACGCGTTCACAAATTATAGTAATAGGCACGGAGGCGCATGTATGTGTGTTACAAACCTGCTTAGATTTAATAGCACAAGGGTTTGAGGTGCATGTAGCTGCAGATGCTGTGGGCTCACGTAATACGATGCATAAATCGCTAGCTCTAGAGCAGTTACAACAGGCAGGGGCAATAATTACAAGCGTAGAAAGTATCATTTTTCAGTGGACAATAAACGCAGCGTTACCTGAATTTAAAGCGGTTTTATCAATTATTAAGTAAAGTTGGCAGGCTAGGCTATATTGATAATTAAATGTGGTCGTAATTATTAGCTAATACGTACAACCCCTGATTTTGTTTAAAAAAATTTTAATAATTAAAGGTATTTATGAATAGTGTAAGTCGTTTATTCACCATAATATTCATTTTTTTGTTTGTAGAGTCTATCGCCCTAGGCTTGTACTTTGGGACACTTACACAAGCATTTATAGTCGGCCTACCTTTAAGCTTAATGCCTATATGGTTACTTAAAACTCAGAAAAATAACCCAATCACAGGTCATGTTGTTGCTGCGGCAATTATGATGTTTTCTTTTTTGCACATACAACAAGCCTTTGGGTTAATAGAAGTACACTTCGAAATATTCATCTTAATGGCCATGTTGATTATGTTTGTACAGTGGCAGGTGTTTATTACGGCCATTATTTTTGTGGCCGTTCATCATTTAAGCTTTTACTTTTTACAAACACAAAACACCGGTTTTTATGTATTTGACCCTGACAGACTGGCGTTTACTACGGTGCTTATACATGCCGGCTATGCAATAGTAGAAGTGTTTGTAGCAGGCTATATTGCTAAAACCCTACAACAAGAGCGCCGAGCTGGCGTGTCTTTAACCAAAGCGACCGAAGCTATTATGCAAGACCCTGAGCATATACAGCTTTCGCTTAGGGCCGATGATAAAAATAGCAATGCAGTAGCGGGCTTTAATACTTTATTGGGTTATTTATCAGATGTAATTAGGCAAGTGCAAACGCAGTCTCTTTCACTGCAGCAAAATTCGCAGCAATTAATAAACGTACACGATGAGCTAGCAAGCGGGGCAGAGCAAAGAAAGGAACAAACTAATGATATAGCAGACTCTGGTGCTCAAGTTGCACAGGGCTTTAGCTTAGTTGAGCATGAAAGCGAAGTATTAAAGCAGCAGGTAGATAACATTACTCAAGCTGCAAATAGCGCCTTAAATGACGTTATGCAAACAGACACTAAAAGCACGGAGCTACTTAATTTACTTAATCATACAGAAGAGCAAATAAATCATTTGGTGGCCGCTGGCGATGTAATATCAGGGTTGTTAAATGAAATATCAGGCATTGCAGAGCAAACTAACTTACTTGCGCTTAATGCGGCCATTGAAGCCGCAAGAGCGGGTGAGCATGGCCGCGGGTTTGCTGTTGTAGCCGATGAAGTCAGAACGCTTGCTACAAGCAGTAAAGCCACGACAGATAAAATTGCTTTAACATTAAAAGATTTAGTTACAAACAGTAAAACGTCAACCCAATCTATGAGCCAGTGTGTCGATTTTGTCGTTGATTTAACGCATATCAGCACCACCATGAAAGAAAACATAAGCGCCATGAGTGAGCAAATAAAAGCCGTCAGCCAAAGTACTCACTCTGTAGCGCAAGTTGTTGCTGAGCAAGCTGTAAACACAAAACAAATAGCCTCAAGCACAGAACAAATGCAGCAAAGCCAATATCAAGATACCAAAGTGGTAGAAAAGCTAACCGCTAAAGTGCAAATGATCGACGTAAGTATTGCGGTATTAGAGCAAAGCATTGCTAAATTTAAGTAATTCATCCATTAAAATGAGTGCAGTGATTGCTCTGTGGTTAGTAGTGACGGTTTCTGGTTTAGTTTATTATCAATACAATCAGTTGCGCGTTTTTGACAGCTATGGCGTGCTTGAGCAACCAGGGTGGTTTACTAAATTTAAACAACACATAGGGTTTACAGCAGCAAAGCATAATTCGTTGATTATCGTTACTGACCCTGACTGTGGCTGCACCAAGCAAGCCCAGCCTCATTTAAAACAGTTGGCTGCGTTTTCTAAAGCGCAAAATATTACGCTTATCAATATTGAGCAAACAGCCTCTTTACAAATACTGCTCCCTGCTACACCGGCTGCCGTGGTGATTAACGATAAAGGTGACTTTGTTTATGCCGGCCCACTTTCTCAAGGGCTCGGCTGCGCGCAGGGCAGTGGTTTTGTTGAAACGGTTATAAATAATCTTGTAGCTGGATTTAACAGCGAACTGTTACTTAATAAAACCAGTGGTTGTTACTGCACTGCTTGATAGCGCTATTACTGATTAGCCTTTTACAGGTATTAAAAACGCCACCTGCATAATATTAAGAATATTAGACTGGTAGGTTTGTGGGTCAAATACGAGTAAGCGCTACATTTACGGCTTTAGATTACGGTTATAAACAACAAACTTTGATGAAGCCTACTGTTAGTACAATCACAGCAAGTGAAATTTAAAAGTACTTAAATATAGTTATTTCTATAATAACGCTTATTTAACTCTAGCCACTTATTTGCCTGCTTTCTTGAAAGCGTCCTGCTCAATTACTAAATAGCATTTGAACTGTATCAATGTTTGCTCATGCTTTAACTATTAACACATGGGTTTAGACAACTAGCAAAATTATCACTGGACTTCCCAGCTTTCACTAGACACCAGCTTATAAACTTACAAAACGGAAGTAAACTTCCGTTTCTAGGACTTCAAAGGTAGTTATCGGAAATATACTTCTGTTTTTTGAAAGCGTTAACCTAGATAGCTATACGAGCCACTTTTCGGGGTCTTATTTGAGCGAGCAGCGGTCATTGGAAAAGTTAAATTTATTCTAGTGCTTTGAGTAGAAATCTAATTTTGTCCAATAACATTATTAAACGCCGTTTTGGTGTGTTATAAGCTGTTAGTAAGACACGAATATTTCGCATATGGAGTTGCCAATGAATAACGAAACAAATAACCCTCGCATTAAAGAAGATGTTGAGCCAAAAGACCTAATTAAAATGCAAACTGAAGTCGGTTTAATTGAATCAATGCTTCAGTCGAAGACGCTCACAGCTATAGTCATCATTGCAATTATTTTGTTGGGTGGCTTTTTCATGTTCTTGTCCAAGGTGACAGGTTAGCCGCAACAGAATGTATTGCTAACAAGCATCTAAATCCTACATTGCCGGCAGCCACACTTTTAGCAAGCAACGCAAAAAGCCCGCCAGTGCAAGGCGTATTAGGCGAGCGTTAACAATGTCCGCAATTGGCACAGAGCAGAGCGCCGGTAATTATTGAGTGATGCAATCCACGGCTATAACTGACCAAGAATAGAAGTTCTTTATGTAATGAAAAATAAAGATGCGCTGTTGATCCTCTGGCAAGCATCGGCCTAAATAAACTCTACCTCGAAGTAAACCCGATTAGCTTTCGTATAATAGATAGTCAAATTATCACTTCAAAGCACTTACTTTAATAGATGTTTATAAGCGATTTCTCGTTGTTTGTGAAATTTACCTAATAAAAAACATAATTATTTTTAGAGTGTAATTAAGTTAATAAATCTCAATTTAAGTGCCATATTTCATTATAAATCAATAAGCTCTCAACGCGCCGTGTATTCTCGATTTAAGTGGCACTGATCATTTTTTGATCGGCGCCATATAACTTGAGAATCTCAGCCAAGTAATAAGATTTCAAAACAATAACTTAGCTTGTATTCTTTATGGGTACTGCGCCTCTTAAATTGAGAATTATTTATAGCTAAAAACTGCCCCAACACAAATTCTCATCCAGCCAAAAAGTTCTCATTCTGCCTTGCATATTCTCATTCTGCCACTGAAGAACTCTGACTTGATATTAATGAGCACATAATTAAGTAGATTCTGTATTCGGTAAATTAGTGGCGAACACTATACGCTAATATTTACTTAGTAAAAGTGTAGTAAATCGATTAGAAAATGGATTTTTAGGATAAAGAGAAATGAAGCCATTTAAGTGAAAGCTAAAATGCAGATATGCGAAGCTTCATTTGTAATGTTAAGTTAATTCAAATTTGGTTTGATTTAGGTTTAGTTATGGATTAAATTACTAAACCTTTATTAAAAAAGGGAAAGTTAAACTTATTGATATTCAGTCGGTTAGTTTTAGTGAACTGCCGGTATTGTTATTAATAAAGCATAGACCGAGAGCAAGTCTCGGCCTAAAAATTAAAGTTGAAATTACAAAGTGCTAAATGTCGAGTGATAGCTGTTTGTTTTGTGTTTTCGCCAACTTCAAAGTATCACAATTAAGTATACGTTTTGAATTATTGCCATGAATGTAAACGGGCCTGAGCTTACCGGTATTAATCAACCTCATTAGTTCTACCTTTGGTATACCGGTGACTTCAGCTACGTTTGCAACGGACATCGTTTTATCTCTTATAAGTTGAGTATGTAATTTACAAAAGGTATCGAATGCTTCAGGCAAAACGTGTATGGAATGCATTAAGTCTAATGAAGGTTTGTATGTTATTAATAATTCTTTATTTTTAGCAGCTATCAGTACATCAGTTATACAGATATTATGAAGAGCCATAAAGCGACGTAGCTCAGAAAGGGGGACGTAATCTTTATTGTGGCTGAACTCGGCTAAAAAGGTATAAACACCTGATATTTCAACGCGAGTATCTGTTCTTAAGGCCTTTTTTGAATCAGTTCTTATCAATCCAACTTCGACTAAAAGAGCGATTTGTTTAAACGTTACCCCAATTATAGAGGAGGCTGTTTGAGCTTCAAACCAAAGCTGAGTTATGGGAGCTTTTGAACGAATATACTCGCTATTATACATTTCATATAGTGTGGATAATGACCCCCATTCACATAGCAAATTCTGAACAATAATTTCAATTTTGTGAAACTCAATGTTCAACGGTAGATCTGTTGGTACACGTTTAGCCCTTTCACTTAAGAATACTCTAGCACTATCTGGGTTATTAAGAATATCAGCCGCTCTATTTAATAATGTGGAGGTAATCTCCTTTGGTGGGAAACTCGTTCGTGTATTACTATCGTCAACTATCACTTTAGCTATGAGGTATGCATCGTGGACTTGTTCAGGTGATTTTAATTGATTATTCAATGGTATATGCGTTAAGCGTAAGCCGCATAAAGGTGATGTGCAGCGGCCATTTAGAAGATTAATGGTAAATTGCAGCGGTGAATTGCAATGAGGGCATTCGGATAACAGGGCACACTCATGAATAATACAGTGTCGTAAAAATGGATTTTGCCACTGGGCCCTAAAATACCCATATTGGTTAACACAATCTGGACAAACTTGTGGCGTTAGCAATCTCGCATGTGTCCAGCACTTTATCTTTAATGATGATAAAGTGCGAGTTATAGGAATAAGGTGATCAAGGAGTCCGTTCTTTGTTGATCTACCTTTGATGATACTGGTTAGCATAGCCTTATTGAGTACGCGAGATTCTGATTGTATGCCATTTCTTTTAAGTAAACGAAGTACATAACCAATACCTGACTCCGCTTCATAGTAAGAGGGTTTTATTGGGAAACGCATTAGCATAACCCCGAATAGAACTGACTTCTAAGGTTTTTATCTTGCTCATTTAGATATGCATCTAATTGTTTTTTTGTTAAAAGTTCATAATCAAATGGATTGACAGCCCCAATTGCATATTTCTCAAAGTTTTCAAATAAGGCTTCTATAAGCTGATCATAGTTTTTTGCATTTCGTGTGTTATTACGTAAAAATAAATCGCGCATTGTACTCATGGTGTGCTCACTGTACGCAAGGTAAATACGATCAAGTAGCTCACTGTGCTCATCCTTTGTTAAATTTGGCAACCCAACTTGTTGAATGAACCAATTACAACAGGCAATCCAGTTTTTCGTTTTAGGAAGGATTGGCTTAATTTCAATGGGGCGCATTTGTCGACGAGACATCTGCTCGTCATCGTCAAATTTACCGGCGGTTCTACCAAATGTAATAAGGCGCTTAGCACTGCTTGTACCGGCGAAAATAATCGAACAACGGATCTTGTTGCTATCGATCAGATAGCAAAAATATTTAATAATTCGTTGAAACTCTATCCCATCATAACTTGAGGCAATATTCTGAATTTCATCAAGAATGATTAGCTCCACTTCTAGGTCTTTGAGAAGTGAGATAAGTTGGGCATCCAATTCAGCTGCAGTAGTGCGAGAGTTTTGTGTTGTTCCCTCTAGCTCTGAAATTAAAAATCGAGTTATCTCTGCAGTACTTTTTTTAAACTCCTTAAAAGCGACATAAAAGATTGGTTTTGTCGTTTTTTCTGGCTTAGTAACAGGTAAAAACTGAGCGTGATACTGCTTTAATATATACGTCTTGCCAGCACCCGAGGCACCATAAATAAGTTGAGCTCGTTTATCCTCTGAAGGTACGTGATACATATTGTGGATTTCCGCTATCCTCTGCCATATCTTCATTTGAATGTCACATGCGAAAATTGTACTGGGCATAGTTACCATTGTTTTTCATTTCCTTCATCATCATTATAACGGGTAGAGGCCATTTCTCTGGTTTTGCTCACTATCGTATCTGCGTAGGTATCTTGTTCACCTGAGTGCGATATCTGTGATTTAAGTTCATTCACTTTATGAGATTTTTTTATTCGCTCTACAATGGATAAGTTCTCTTTCGTATTTTTATTGAAAGACGCTACCTTCGGGCCTCTGTGCTGTTTGCGTTTGGGCTTTTGCTTTACGAATTCAGTTATTTCACCGACATAGTGACCAGTAGGAGTATGGGAGAAAGTTTCTGTATATATTCCGAGTTGGGTCAGAGTTTGATTGCCATTTAATTCAGCAAAGCTGACTGGTAGTTTAGTATCATGATGGTCAATATTATCAGCCACTATTTCCACAGGATTGTTCTCGCCAGGCAGTGTTGCTTGAACTGTTACTTTTCTGGCATCTAGGTCGTCATGAAACACATAAACAGAGGGGTTTTCACCCAGCTCCATGTCTGTTTTAGTAGCCGCGTATAGTTGTTTTAGCTCATCACTGTAATAATCTTGACCTAAACATCTGATAGTTCCACGTTGCTGTAATTTATGTGAGGCCTGGGCTCTGGACACGTGGAAGCAATGTTGTAGCTGATCATATGTGAATGAAGGCATAGGCGTATCAATAATGGACTGATTCCATTTTTTGATAGGCGTATGGCCAGCCTGTTTATGGTGTTTGTGCATGTATTCTGTCAAAAATATATTCAGTAGCTTTGTAAAATCAGATACCTTTATATCCGCACGTTTAGCTAATGGAATTGTGTCGAGTGAGTTCGGGTTAGTACGTTTTCCTGAATAACTTTGAAATCCAATACTCGTCTCACCACTTTGCGTTTCAATCTTCATACCTGAAAAAAAGTGATCTCTTAATACGTTAAAAAATGACTCAATGAATGGCTTCTTAGCAGGTTGATTTGATGGTGTATAATGAATATTTAACTCAAGTCGCTCCGCAGCCTTTTTTATCAAACGATTATTAAACCCTGGGCCATTATCCATAATCAATGTAGTCGGTTTGCGTCCATTCATTGTAAGATTACTATCCGCCATAAATATTTGACGTAAAAGGTTAAGCCCACCGGCAGAGTTTTCAGGTTCAAAGCTAAGCACCACAGAGATAGGTGCGCGTGTGTATACGTCTATTGCTACATACAAAGAAATAGGCGGTGTCGGAAGGCCTGTTTTGTCGTCAATTAAACACATATTTAGCACAACACGGTCGCATTCAACGCGCTGCATTGCGTAATAGGTTTTTATTCGTTTACGTAGCGTTGTTAGTCGCTTATTGATTTCCGCTTGTGAAAGGCCTTTAAAATTAGCAAGTTTTTCGGCATCAGTAAGCTCTTGTAACCGGCGGTAAAAGGTGCGTTGTGATGCGATTTGAATCTCATTATTTTTCAAGCTAGCTTCTTGCGCTTCTCGTTTATAGTTACTGTAATATGCGCCTTTGAAAGCAGAGTTATTACACGAATAGACGGTAGCGATGTAGTGCTGTATGAAAGCCTCAGTGGCCGCATTTAGCCGTTCAGGGCTATTGCGCTTCACTCCCGCAAGCGCCTCATCATTAAAATCTGATTGAACCCATACGCGCCAATGGCGACATACCGTTTTCCATTGCGGGTGTTTTGTGGCAATAGTTGCAGGATGTTGGCTCTCGACTCGTTTGATGAGCTCATCATATGTCTTCTTAGTTGTAGCAGGGTATCCTTCACTAACCAGTTCTTTCAAGATAGATTGATACATCAATCGTGATGTAACCGTTAACTTTTGATATTCTGTTAGTTCAATATGTGGATGCTGTGCGTTTCTTAATATAAAGCCTTGATCATCAATTGATTTCTCAAAGTCGTCTCGAGGTAATAGGCGCTTCTTAGTCTCTATACCATCACCGGAAAGGAGTATTGATGTACTGTCAACAAACGCAATAGATTCAACGTTACCGTACTTATTAGTCAAGTCAGTGCCCGTAGCATATCCGATCATTTGAGGTGACCTCGCATCAATGTAGTAGAGGCGTTTAACGGCTTCTCCATATCGAATTTATATACATTTGATGCAATTAGTCCATAAGCCTCTGACACTGGGTTTTTAGCTATACCCTCCAAGCATTCGATGAGTTGACCAAAGGTTAAATCTCCATCAGGCAGCATTGTTAATGGGAATGAATGCTCCGAGTAATACATTGTTATCAGATTCAGGTTCGCCATAAAGATAGTATTGAGCTTATCGACGATGATTAACCGTAAACCTATTTGTGCTTTTTTTCGGGTGTACTCATTAAAAAGATGAATTTTCGAGTGATACTCTTTATCAACCTGAGACTCATGATGAACTTCAATATATTCAGCGAAGCCAGAATGATATAGGACTAAGAAGTCGGGTGTATAGCGGTAAACTTTTTTGTCTATAGTCACTTCTATTTGCTCAGGCTGGGTGGCAAACAGCTTCACATTAGGGTCACATTCCAGTTTAAAAGCCAGGATCAGCTCCTGAAATGACTCGGGATTAAGTGCGCACTGATTTTTATGGGAGTAAAATCGTATAACAAATCGACCTCTGTGAACGTTAGCGTTCGTCTTTGTAACGGTCATAATTTTACCTCCCAAAAAATAAATGTCTTTACACTATAGATAATGGGTGATAAATTAAAAGGTTTATCTTTAGAATAGTTGTTCTTGGTAAGCATTTTTACATTATTCCTTTCGTCATAATTAGGCTTATCAATCCTTGGAGCCACTGAAAATTTTGTTTTATTTTCAAGGGTTAATCTCACTTTAAAATTCAAAAGTTAAGTTCAATGTTTTTTCTACGAGCAAATTATTTATTCTCAAAAAAAATTTATCTTTAAAGTACTGTGAAGGTTTCTCGAGTTGTTTTTACCTTATCCAAACCGATTTTATGTTTGTGTTTAACATGAAGTTGTTATGTTCAAGTAAAACACCCAAAGTGAAATTAGTATTCAGTGCTGCTCCTAAAAGCTTAAATTTAAAATTTCACACCTAGCCCCCAGCAAGGTTGATGCTTTTCAAAAGGCAGTCACTATGATTGCAGATATTACAGAAATAGAGAAGGTTAAACTGGTCAGACCTCTCGCTATCTTCTTTAAGTGTCTTTGATTTGGGTTTTAAAATTCATAAAATGCCAACGATATTAATTCTAGGTTAATTTAAGCATTTTTATTTTTTGTGTTTTTTAAGAAAAAAGAGGGGGTGTTCTTGTTTATTAAGTTAAGGTTAATGGAGGCTTAAATTTTTTTGTAAACAAGATGGAGTGACATATGAAACACAAGCCAGAAGGGTGGGTTGTTTTAACGTTTCAAACTATTGATAGCAAACCCTGCTATGTGTTGTTTTGTTCGTGGAAAAATGATGATGAATGGAGAGTAAGCTCAGGTTCAATGGTTCTACCTCACTTATCACCCTGTGGGAATTATTGGATTTGGCCTCAAATATCAGGCTCTGTATACGAGCTTCCCGTTGATGAAGAAAATGGCTATACCTTCTACACTGGCGCTGTATTAGATGAATTGTTAGTAAAAGGGTATCGCGATGGTACTAAGCTAAAGCGCATTGCACTTAAAGATATTATGGAAGATAAATAAGGCGATTATCGCCTTCTAATCTGTCTATTTTACTTTTAAAGGTCATGAGCTCTACATTACGGTAGATACCTAGGGGCTTTGGTAGGCAAAGATGAGAATCTGTATTATGTAAATATTGCTAGTTCTACATTAAAAGCTAATAAATGAATACATTAAAAGCTAATAAATGAATACA
>NZ_DJHW01000133.1:81560-88970 GCF_002433295.1 Pseudoalteromonas sp. UBA6610
ACAGTAAAAGCTAATAAATGAATAGAGTACAGGTATAACTAACGCGCACTCCCTTAGTAATCCAGCCTAATAAAATTTGGCTAATATTCAATAAGATTCTGTTTGCGTTGCCGAAGGAGTTGATATTCTGGCTTCATTAATCTTTAATAAACACAAATATTACTTCACAAAGGATTACTTATGGGAAAGGAACTCGATATTTATAAATTACACAAACCAGATAGAACATACGATATAATTGACCTAGATATCGTATCGATGGCAGACCAAATTGCCGAAGAAAATAACCTCAGTTATAAAGAAGCAGTAATATTAGCCAAGATTGGCTTTCCAAGCGGCAAAACTAGAATAACGGATATAGTCAAAAACGGATTTAGCTGCAAGGTTGAAAAAGAAGCTTTAAAGCAAGCCTACGACGTAAACTTATTTACGAATTACCTTGTTTTGAACCAAAAAGCGTATATTGCCCTAGGGAACTATCTGCAAGTATACGGGGAGTTTATACCGCTTAGGTGTGATAAAGAGCTAATTTTATTTAATCCACTCGTTTTCGAAGAAGAAGACGAATCTCTTACTGAAAAGGCTTACCTGAATGGTATTGAGGATGGCCTCAAATCCTTATCATTTAAATCAGACAAAAATCTTGTTTTTAAATCATGCATGCAAGGTGGGACAGCACTTTATTGTAATGCTGCGTTTGAATCTCTGGTTAATGAAAATAGCTTAAGCGGACTTTCTTTTAACAGTGATTTAGTTAGCATTTTTGCTTAACAAGATAAGCGCGTAATGTATTCATTTAATAAGATCTAACCAAAACTGTCAGATTTGAACAAATAAAGTCAATCAAATCGAACAGACGCATTTATTCCATGAGCGGACAGTGATAACAACACCCAGCTAAGCCGCAGAAAAGGTGTTGATTGTTTTATAGCTGCCAGAAAATTAAGTATATAGGAGCCTCTTCACATAATTGTACACCCCAGCCTTTATTTCTATGTAGTTAGTGAATAAGCTAATCCGTAGTTAAGGCTAAAGAAAATGTAATTTTTTTGTCACTAACTTTCGCGCTTAATTGCGCATCAATTGCTTTACTAAGCGTCTTAGCGATTGATAGCCCTAATCCAAAGTTATCAATCGATGTTCTTGAAGTGTCTTTTTGCCATAATGGGTCAAATAATTGGTCTATATCGCTATCATTCAAAGGTTCATTAAGGGAATTAGTAACTGATAATATTAAGTTTTTATCCCTTACAACTCTCGTGGAGACTAAAATTTTTGAATCGAGTGGACTGTATTGTTTCGCGTTGTTAACTAAATTGCTAAAAATTGATTCAAGGGCAAACAAGTTGCTCATAATTGCTGGTGCATTTTCATCCAACTGCAAATTTACACGTGATAAATCATGGGTTTCCAGTATTCTGCTAATAACTTGATTTAAATCACAGGCATCTCGCTTGTTCAGCTTACCTCCCCCGTATTTATGTAATAGCAATAAATTTGAGACTATATTTTTAAGTCTCAGGCTTATCTTCAAAGCTTCAGGCTTAAAGTCATCATTGAGCTCTTTTTCATTTGGAAACCGTATGGAGACTTCTGCCATATTAATTAGTTCGGCAATGGGCGTTTTTATTTCATGGGCAATATCTGATGTGAGGCGCTTCTCTCTTAGGTAAAGTTGCCTGTTCTCTTTAATAAAGGCATTTAAACTTTCAACAATTGGCAAGAGCTCTTTAACTGGCTCTTTTATAAATATCTCTGAGCCTTCACTGATAATGCTTAACTGACTGATATCCTTATTTAATTGTACCAATGGCGCAAGTGATGTATCTATGGCCTTTCTGACAAACAATCGAATAAATACAATAACTGTAATCGTCGTGACTATAAAAATAACGTCAATCAACCAAAGTACAAAATCAACTTCCTCAGAGGATGCTGTATAAGCTAAAATCATTGACTCACCGTCTGTCTTTTTAGAGGTGTCAACTGATGCATTATCTTTTACTTGTGGTATAAAACGACTGTAAAAAATTCGGCCATCTCGACCATCAGGTAGTTGAATAGGTCGTATTTTTGATTCGCCAATTTCCAAGTTTTCAAATGGTAGGTTTTTAACCTCAAATAAATCTAAACTTTTTGAGCGGATGGAGGTACCTTCTTTGTTCCATATTTGAAAGTATTCGGGCTCAACTTCTCCTGCGAACTCAGGCATAAACTCACTGGAAAAATTATAGGAATAACCATTATCGGTCTTATTTACTAAGGTCTTTAACATACCTGCTTTAGATTGCAGGCTGCGATCAAACTCATTGTCTATCCAGCTATCAACAGCAATATCAGTGGCCAACAATATGCATAAAACTAACCCTGTTATAGTTACTGAGAGAGTAATTACTAGTTTACTGCGAATAGATTTCATCATTGCCCTTGCACAATATAACCAAAGCCACGTTTGGTTTGAATTGGTAGCTCTCCCCCTGCAACTCTTACTTTTTTACGAGCAGATGATAAATGGGCTTCAATCGAGTTTTTCGATATTAAATCATACTGTCCTGCAAGATAGGTACTTAGCTTTTCCGCACTAAACACTTTATTTTGATTGCTAAATAAACATTCGACAATTTTGTACTCGTTGGGTGTTAAATCAATAACGTTGTCAGAAACTTTTAGCAGTTTTAACTGTAAATTCAGGGCTAAATTATCAATAACTATAATATCACTGACCATTTTTAGTCCACCACGACGCATTAAATTTAAGAGTCGAGCGTGAAGTTCATCAAATGAAAAAGGTTTAGTGAGGTAATCATCCGCTCCGGTTAGAAGCCCTAAAACGCGGTCTTCAGGTTCTTGCTTTGCGGATAAAATTAAAACTTTAGTATCAAGCTGTTTTGTTCTTATGGTTTGCAGTACAGTGATGCCATCGATACTAGGTAGCATAATATCAAGTATTACAAGCTCATATTCACCTGTCATTGCCATACTCAACCCTTGTGAGCCATCACCGGTTTCATCCACCGCAAAGCCCAAATTTGTTAAGCCAACCCGTAAACTACGTCGCAGTGACCCTGAATCTTCAATTATTAATAACTTCATGTTCTATTTGTTCACCTGAAAATACATCTTAATCACTAGGTTACGCTATATAACTTAAGTTTTACTTAAGGCTTCCTTAAGTTTTTATAGTATAGCCATTATTAAGTTTATCATCAGGATTTCTTAAGTTTCGATTTTTAGTATTGCTGCAATTTTTAAAGACGAGTACAACTATGTCAGCAAATACTTCCGTTTTAAAACCCTTGTTACGTTTTACACTTATATTGTTATCAATCTTTATAACTTCCCGAATTGGGCTATTGATATGGCAACATTCAAGATTAAATGATGGTGATATTTGGCCAGTCATTTCAGGTGCTATCAAAATAGACTTAAGTAGCGTTGGATACTTAGCAACTATTGGAGTGCTGATATTGATGCTGCATGTAATTGCACGCTCTAAAACAAAGCTATTCCAGCGCATGTTTTCGCTTTACGGTAGCATTATTGCGACTGTTGTTGTTATTTTAGAAACATCAACAGCTGCATTCATCACTCAATATGATGTAAGGCCTAACCGGTTATATATTGAATATCTTGATTACCCACAAGAAGTATTCTCGATGCTAATTCATGGTCACCTTTTAGCAATGCTAAGTACATTACTTGTGGCGACAATAACAAGTATTTACAGCTATCGCCTTTTATATAGAGCATTCACAAAACCACAAGTACAGCCACTGAAAAAAGTAGCTAATTTATCTATTCTTATGGGTGTTTTAATACTTTGTTTCCTTGCTGCCAGAGGTACATTGAGCCACCGGCCACTTAACCCTGCATTAGTCTATTTTTCTCAAGATTCACTAGTAAATTCACTTGTTCTTAACTCCACTTACAGTGTTGCGTTTGCGCTGAAAAACATGGGTAACGAAAAAAGTGCTAGCAATTTGTATGGCACAATGCCTCATCAGCAAGTTATAGATATAGTCAAAAAGGCTTCTTATCGTAAGCAGTTTGTCACCGGAAATATTCCGACCTTGGCACACAACAAACCTTTTGTTTCTGGAGTTAAAAAAAACTTAGTAATTATACTTGAGGAAAGTTTAGGTGCCCGATTTGTTGGACAACTTGGTGGGTTAGGTATAACTCCTGAACTTGATGAGCTATATCAACAAGGGTGGGGGTTTGACAACCTTTATGCTACGGGAACGCGCTCCGTGAGAGGTATTGAAGCAATTACCACTGGCTTTATGCCATCTCCATCTCGCTCGGTAGTTAAACTATCTAAATCCCAGCATAACTTTTTTTCATTAGCTGATGTATTGAGTCAACAAGGTTATATTACCCAATTTATCTACGGCGGTGAAAGTCATTTTGACAATATGAAAAGCTTTTTCCTAGGAAACGGATTTAACGATATTGTTGACATCAACCACATTGAAAACCCTCAGTTTATCTCATCTTGGGGCGCGAGTGATGAGGACTTATTCCAACAAGCAGAATAAGGAACTGACTAAACTAAGTAATGCGGCAGTGCCATTTTTTAGTCTTGTATTTACTTCGAGCAATCACGATCCATTTGACATCCCACAAGGTAAGGTATCGCTACCTGAAGGGTATAGCCCTGAAAACTATAAACGTGATCTTGCAATTAAGTATGCAGATTACGCACTAGGGAAGTTTATAAATAAAGCAAAAACACAATCGTACTGGAAAAACACCGTATTTTTGGTTGTGGCAGACCATGATGTGCGTGTTTTTGGCTCTGAGCCCGTCCCTTTAAAGTCTTTTCACATACCTGCGGTTATTTTAAACAGCGATATGAAGGCTAAACGCGACTCAAGACTTGTTAGTCAAATTGACCTACCAGTTACTTTGTTGTCACTTTTAGGAATTGAACAAGCAACTCCAATGGTGGGCTTTGATCTCACCAAAAATTATCCAGTTGAACGCGTGATGATGCAGTACTACGACAATTTTGCATACCTAGAAAATGATCGCGCTGTCATCCTAATGCCAAATCAACAAACTAGCTATTGGCGCTATAACAAAAAAACCAAAATACAAAAAAGAAATAAACCGGAAAACGCAGATAAAACGTTAGCTGAAAAAGCACTCGCTCATGTGTTATTTAGCAACTTAGCTTACACAGAGCAGCTTTATCGTTTAGCTGATAAAAATAGCGATAAGGAATAATTATGAAAAATGCTTTTAAAATTTTTAACATTTCGTCTTGGCATGTAAGTTATAGTCATTTCGTTTGCTTAGTTTCGATGTATATTGTTATCGTATTTAATGGCTTGTTTTTATACAACACCTTTATTGCTGCAACACAGCCAGGCCATATAAATTGGCTTTTTATCACGTCTATTCCTTTAATGCTTTTCTCATTGACTATTTTAGTTTTGAGTTGGTTGTCCTTAGTTACTTTTGTTAAACCCGTACTTTTATTTAGCGTTTTACTTTGCTCATTATTGTTTTATTCAACACTTAATTATGGCGTTATTTTTGACAAAAGCATGTTACAAAATATTGTTGAGACAAACTCAGGTGAAGCATTTTCATATTTAAATTTTCAGCTTGTAATATTTGTAGTTTTATTAGGAATTGTACCTACTTACTTATTTTCCAAGTTCATAATTATTGGTAGTTTTAGAGTACGTTTAAAGAGCTTTGTGAAGCTAAATCTATTTGCTTTGCTTTGTTGTGCTTTAATAGCAGCAACCTTTTATAAAGAGTACGCTTCTGTAGGGCGTAATAACCGACAGCTTACAAGCTATATCACCCCGTTTGCTTTTTATACAGCGGGTTATAAATATTTGAGAGATAATTACTTTTACCCCCCCCTACCTTTTAAGGTACTTGATAATTTACCAGCTTTAGAAAATAAAACGACCACCTCGCTAACAGTAATGGTTGTAGGAGAAACTGCTCGGGCTGCTAACTTTTCACTGCAAGGCTATAGTAGAGCAACGAATGCTTATACCTCTAAGCTAGGCGTGAAATATTTTAGTGATGTTTCATCATGTGGAACGGCAACGGCTATCTCCGTGCCCTGTATGTTTTCACGGCTTAATCGCAAAGAATATGATTCGCGCCTTGCTAATAGTCAAGAAAATGTCCTAGACATTATCCAGCGTAGTGGTGTTGAAGTGACATGGATTGATAATAATAGCAGCTGTAAAGGAGTGTGTGCTCGCGTCAAATCAGAAAACATTGAGCCGAACAAAAAGCACTCGCTCTGTGACGGTGATTACTGTTTTGATGAAATATTAGTCTCGAAATTCAAAGACAGAATAGCTAAAAGTAACGTTAAGCATAAATTGATTATTCTACATATGATAGGTTCACATGGGCCAACTTATTATCGTCGTTACCCTGAACACGCAAGTTTGTTTAAACCTGACTGCGATCGAAGCGATATTCAGAACTGTACTACAACAGAGCTAACAAACACATATGATAACACTATTGCATACACAGACAGGGTATTGAGCGAATTAATAAAAGTATTACAAGAAAGTAACGAAACGGAAAAATCACTCTTGTATGTGTCAGATCACGGTGAGTCACTTGGTGAAAAAGGCTTATACCTTCATGGGTTTCCTTATGCACTAGCACCAACCGAGCAAACTCATATCCCAATGATTTTTTGGAGTAATAAGCTTACTGACTCTGAATTCAATCGCTGTGTTGAGTTGCAACACTCAAAAACATTTTCACACGACAATATTTTTGACACTTTGCTTGGATTAACTCATGTAAATAGCAACCAATACCAACCTATATACGATATTTTTAACGCCTGTAAGGCCGAAGCCTACAATGAGGGAATTCCCAATGCAGTTTGATAATGTAAATAAGCCGTCAGGTATTAATCGAGTATTTTTAGCTTTTAAAAATTCACAGCGTGCATTTAAATGGCTTGCCAAAAATGAAGCTGCTTTTAAACAAGAGCTTTTATTACTTGCTTTATCGCTAACTATTATTTCTATTTGGCAGATAGGTATTTACGAAAAGGTCATGCTCCTAATCTCTGTTTTATTTGTGATATTCGCAGAGATTGTTAATACAGCAATAGAAGCAACAATAGACAGAGTTGGCTTAGAAATTCATCCATTGTCTGGTCTCGCTAAAGATTTAGGCTCCGCAGCAGTACTAATTGCTCTATTGATATGTTCAGTCGTCTGGGTTGCTGTATTTATAAACTATATTGGTTATTTTTAAAATTTATCCAATCTCAATGACCGCTGATCGCTCAAATAAGGCCCCGAAAAATGGCTCATATAGCTATCTAGGTTAACGCTTTCAAAAAACAGAAGTATATTTCCGATAACTACCTTTGAATTCCTGTAAACGGAAGTTTGCTTCCGAAAT